>JBOIAY010000207.1:0-6481 GCA_050739255.1 Gammaproteobacteria bacterium | reverse complement strand
TGGCGCACATGCGTCAGCAGGCGGCTCCAGGAGTATTTATGTCATTTTCTTCCCTCGGCCTGACGGCCGAGTTGCTGCATGCTGTGGCCGATCAAGGCTACACCGAACCTACCCCCGTGCAGTCCCGAGCCATTCCCGTGGTGCTGGCCGGCCGCGATTTGCAGGCCGCCGCTCAGACGGGCACCGGCAAGACTGCCGGCTTCACCCTACCGCTGCTGCAACATCTGCAAACCAACCCGGTCGAGTCAGGCCGCAGAAAGCCGGTGCGTGCGCTGGTATTGACGCCCACCCGCGAACTGGCCGCCCAGGTGGCCGAAAGCGTGCAGACCTACGGCAAGTACCTGCCCTTCACCACTGCGGTGATCTTTGGCGGTGTGAACATTAATCCGCAGATGGAAAAACTGCGCCGCGGCGTGGACATCGTGGTAGCCACTCCCGGCCGGCTGCTGGACCATGTGCAGCAGAAAACCATTGACCTTTCCCGCGTAGAAATTCTGGTACTGGACGAAGGTGACCGCATGCTGGACATGGGCTTCATCCGCGACATCCGCAGGATACTGAGTCTGTTGCCACATCAGCGCCAGAACCTGCTGTTCTCGGCCACATTCTCCGACGATATCCGCAAACTCGCCGCAGGCCTGCTGAAGAACCCCGAGACCATAGACGTGGCGCCGCGCAACGCGACTGTGGCAAGCATCACTCAGTGCGTCTATCAAGTGGATAAGGGCCACAAGCGCGAACTGCTCGCGCACCTCATTAAATCCGGGAACTGGGGCCAGGTGCTGGTGTTTACCCGCACCAAACACGGCGCCAACCGCCTGTGCGAACAATTACAGCGGGACGGCATTGACGCCACCGCCATACACGGCAACAAGACCCAGGGCGCTCGCACACGTGCGCTCGCCGACTTCAAACAGAACCGCGTGCAGGTGCTGGTGGCGACGGATATCGCCGCCCGCGGTCTCGATATAGATCAGTTGCCACATGTGGTGAACTACGAATTGCCCAACGTGCCTGAAGACTACGTGCACCGTATCGGCCGCACTGGCCGCGCCGGCAACGACGGTGAAGCGGTGTCGCTGGTGAGCGGCGACGAACGCGGCTTGCTCAAGGACATCGAGCGCCTGTTGCGGCGCGAACTGCCGCGTGCCACCGCCGACGATTTCAAACCAGACCCCAATGCGCGACCCGAACCCGCGCGTCCTGCGCGTCATTCACATCCACAGCCGCGTGGCGGCTGGCACAGCCGGCCAGGTTCGCATGGCCGCAGACCTCGCCCGGCGGCGCAACGCCGTACCGGCCGTTAATCCACAACCACACCTGGAGGACACATCATCATGAAGAAGATGTTCGTCGGCAGTCTGCCGTCCGATGCTACCGAAGACGAAATCCGCGCCTTGTTTGCCCAGCACGGCAAGGTATTTTCCATCTCGCTGGCGCACGATATTTTCAAAGGCACTTGCAAAGGCTTCGGCTTCGTGGAGATGGAAGGCCATGAAGCACGCGCCGCCATCGCCGCGCTCAACGGCCACACGTTGCGCGGTCAAATGCTCAAGGTGAACGAGGAAGACCCGAAACACGCGCGCGGACGTGGACGCGGGCGTGGCAGGCACTGATTGACTCTCGATATGGCATGAGATGAAAAGAGCGGCCAAGGCCGCTCTTTTTACTCGCTACACTGTAGCCAAGTCCTATTTATCATGCGTGACTTTTGCGCAGCTTCCAAGCGTGAAAGATGCTGGGTACATCATGATGCCATTCAGACCGTAACAATGAAGCGGCTAAACCTTCACATTCAGTGAATAATCCGATAATTACCGCGACAATCAAGCAATATCTTGCCTGGCCGGTCAGAAATATTTCCCCTAGTGCAAACACCAGGGAGATACCCCACAACTTAGCTGTCCACATATGGTAGGACGCCTCGCGCCCAAATTTCCACAAATCATAGATAGCGCGCAACACTTCAAGTGTGGCAATTGTGGCTATCGCCGGCCACCAACTATTCAAGATATGTGGGTAACGTATCCAAGCGGTAGCGAGCATACATGCAAAGAACAGCGTATCCGCCAGGCTATCAGCACGACGCAAGTTCTCAGTCGCAATGTGCAACCGCCTGGCTATGACTCCATCAAAAATATCGGATATGAATCCCGCAAGCAGCAGTGCAAGAAGCACATAAGCGGATGCGCCTCCCCACACGGCGATGAGCACCAGCGGCCCGAGTATGGCACGCGATACAATCAATGTAGCAGGTATCAGTTGCAGGAATAAACTGGATCTCATCAGATGCCTTGCATATTCAATATCCTGGGTTTTACCGCTATTTCAGATCGGTGCACGCGGCAACAAAAGCTTGCGCAGGGTATAGACATACAGGATGCAAATACCCACGCCGATCACAACTTCAGCGAAGCGCAGGAACGCGTTCAGAAATGGTGAGATGCCGGGAAACTTGCTGCCAACTATTGCGATGACCACGACCGTGGCGGCCGCGAGCCTGGCATATTCGAAAACGTTGAGCATGTAGCAGACGGCCAGAGTCAAACCAGTGCACAGCGCCATCCCCAGGAGGCTGAAGCCGAACAGCCAGAGATATAACGCGCATATGAGAGCGCCTATGAAGGTGCCGATGATACGCAATAGTGACGCTTTGAGTGTTCCGTTGATAGTGCTCTGCAGAACCACGAGACCCGAGATGACGGACCAAAGACCACCGATCTGGGCCGACGCGCTGTGAAAGATTGCGGTAAACCGGGCGCCCAGATAGAAGCTCAATAAGGTTATCAGCACTCCTGCAAGCCCGAGGAACAGTGCCATCCGTCCCTGCCTCAAGATGATGTTGGACGGCCACCAACGCATAAAACTGCTAAGGGCGCGCAGCTTGCGAAGTCTGACTGGCATCGAGCCCGACTAATTCCTCCTGACACGCGATACAGAAACCCAGATCGTGCAACAGACCATCCTGCAAACCATACACCCAGCCATGCACGGTCAACGGCTGGCCGCGTGCCCAGGCATCCTGAACGATGGTTGAACGGCACACATGCTTGGCCTGTTCGATGACATTCAGTTCACAAAACCTCGCCAGCTTTTCACTCTCATCCTTTATATCTGCAAGTACGTGATGGTGGATTTTGCTCACGTCCTGCACATGCCGTAGCCAATTATCGATGAGTCCTGATTGGACGCCTTTCCAGGCAGCCTGCACCCCACCGCAGCCATAATGTCCGCACACGATGATATGCTGCACCTTGAGCACGTCCGCCGCATACTGGATCACAGACAAGCAATTCAGGTCTGTGTGCACCACCACATTGGCTACATTGCGGTGTACGAACACCTCGCCCGGCATCAAACCCATGATCTGGTTGGCCGGCACACGGCTGTCGGAACAGCCGATCCAGAGGTATTTCGGATTTTGCTGTTCAGCCAGTCGTTTGAAGAAACTCGGCTGCTTGCGAGTGATATCCCCTGCCCAGGCAAGATTGTTGGCAAAGATTTCCGGTAGTTTCTTCATGGTTGCTCCCGCAGCGCATTCAGGCTACTAATTTTGCCTGCAATACGGATTTAACTATAGGCCACTCATGATCAAGAATGCTGAAGTAGACAGTATCGCGCATGCGGCCGTCGGCAGTCAGCGTGTGGCGGCGCGAAATGCCCTCCTCCTTGGCTCCGATCCGCTTGATGGCTGCGCGTGAGCGATCGTTGAGCGCATCGGTCTTGAGTTCTATCCGCAGGCAACCAAGTTCCTCGAAGGCATACCGCAGCATCAAATACTTGGCTTCAGTGTTTACTACGCTGTGCTGCCAGGGACGGCCGACCCAAGTCGTACCAATATCCACTCGACGAGTGTCCATGTCCATGTTCAAAAAGCACGTGGAGTCGACCACCTGCGCCGTCGGCTGCGAGTCGCATGACAAACGGCATACTCACGTTGCTACGTTGTTCCTCGCATCGCTCCGAAACGTTTTTAATTATGAACTCGCTTCGTGGAGGCTGGATATTTCGCAAGCAAGTGTTTTTCGCGGATTGGACGACGAACAAGTTCGCCCCCGCAGTTTGGACACACGCCGTGAAAACGTCCCTCGGCACATTCCCGGCAAAATGTACACTCGATTGTGCAAATCATGGCTTCTGCGGAATCCGGTGGCAGATCCTTGTTGCAGCATTCGCAGTTGGGGCGCATTTCCAGCATCATGAATCCTCGAGTCATCAGCCCGCAGCAAGAGAGTAGTCAAATTCGTAGAAGTGCTTGCCGTCCACAATATTGATAGTTAGCGTACCCGTAAGCCCCGTCAGCTCGCCGGTACCGGAATCCGGTACCACCGTGATGCTCAATGAAGGCACACCGCGATTCATGGAGCCGCTGTGCTGAAGCAGAAACGTGCCCTTGTGTCCATGCAATGTACCCCTGACATGCTCCATAGCGACGTACCCCGCCGACCCCTTGTCGGGCTTGCCGCCGCTCAGCATTTCTCCCTTACTGATGGCCGCGAGATCGCCTTTGAATTCCTTATCCAAAGACATCCTGCCGAGATTCGATTCCCCATCCTTGTTGTACGGTTCGAGAGGAACTATTTTTACTTCAAAGGTTCCGCTTGCATGAGTAGTCATGATTTCTCCCAATAGATTCTAATAACCCTGATCCTTAAGCAGGAGCCAGCACGGCAGATACCACCATAAATGTCCCACAGACAAAAAATGCGATAGATACTACATCAAACAGCCCTTCAAGCCACACGGCATTGGATAACCATTCCGCTGCCTTCACACGCCGTGTTCCATTGAGGCTGGAATCTACCTCGGCGCTGTACAGATAAGCCATGGAATACTTGTACAACAGCGCCGCCAGCACCTGGATGGCGACGCCCGCAAGAAATAGCCAGGTGATCAGTCCGCCGGTACCCGCCCTGATGATCGCCTTGGCGACGAACTGCTGGCTGACTAGCAACACCGGCACGCCGACGCCATAGGCCACGAGCCAGGCACGCAGCGTGCGGGAAAAGTGAGCATAAGGCTCATAAAAATCAGAATTATCATTCTTCTTGTATCGTGCGTTCATGATCAGTGCTTCTTGGGTATATACAAATCCGTCAGTGTTCCCTCGAATGCCTCTGCCGAAAACATGACGGTTTCGGACAGCGTCGGATGTGGATGAATGGTCAAGCCGATGTCAGCTGCGTCGCAACCCATCTCAATAGCCAGCGTCAGCTCCGCGATCAGGTCGCCGGCATTGGTGCCGACGATGCCGGCGCCGAGAAGGCGATGGGTTTTCGGATCGAACAGTAGCTTGGTCATGCCGTCGTCACGGCCCAGTGACAGATTGCGTCCGCTGGCGATCCAGGGGAACGCGCCTTTGCCTGCTTCAATGCCCTGCTCTTTTGCATGTTTTTCCGTGAGGCCCACCCAAGCCACTTCCGGATCGGTATAGGCCACTGAAGGAATCGCGCGCGTATCGTTGGTAACTTTCAGGCCGGCCACCACTTCCGCCGCCACTTTGCCTTCGTGGCTGGCCTTGTGGGCAAGCATGGGATTGCCGACGATGTCACCAATGGCGAAAATGTGCGGCACATTGGTGCGTTGCTGACGGTCCACTGGAATGAAGCCGTGCTCGTCCACAGTGACACCCGCTTTGTCCGCGTCAATGAATCTGCCGTTAGGACGGCGGCCTACGGCTACCAGCACGCGGCCATAAGTCTGTGGAGCGGGAGCGTCCTTAGCCGCTCCCGGCATCCTGCCTCCCGCGGCACTTGTACCTCCCTGTACATCGCCTTCAAACGTCGCCTTGATACCCTGCTTGGTCGCTTCCAGTTTCGCCACTTTCACACCCAGCAAGATCTTTTCGTAACGCCTCTCGATGCGTTTCTGCAGGACACGCACCAGATCGCGGTCCGCTTCCGGGATCAGCGTGTCGGTGAGTTCCACCACCGTGATCTTCACACCCAGGGCGTCATACACGCAGGCCATCTCCAGTCCGATGATGCCGCCACCAATGACCAACATGTGTTCCGGCAATTCCGCCAGTTCCAACGCCGTGGTTGAATCCAGAATGCAGGGGTCGTCTGGGAAGCCGGGAATCTTCGCAGCCTGTGAGCCAGCGGCGATGATGCACCGCTCAAACTGAATCAATTGCTTGCCGTCTTTCACTTCGACAGCCAGATGATGTGGTGAAATGAATTTGACGACACCCTGAACCACCTGCACTTTGCGGTGTTTGGCGAGCGTCGCCAGGCCGCCTGTGAGTTTACCCACCACGCCGTTTTTCCAGGCAAGCAGCTTGCCGGTGTCGATCTTCGGTTTGCCGAAGCTGATGCCACGCTCCGCCATCTCGGCGGATTCTTCAATGACCTTGGCAGCATGCAGCAGCGCTTTCGACGGGATACAGCCAACGTTGAGGCATACGCCACCGAGAGACGGATAGCGCTCTACCAGCACAACGTTTTTACCCAGGTCCGCAGCACGGAACGCGGCCGTGTAG
>JBOIAY010000206.1:0-5103 GCA_050739255.1 Gammaproteobacteria bacterium | reverse complement strand
CGGTACGCCTGTTTGATTTCCTGATCATTCGCTTCAGGTTGGATGCCCAGCGTCTGGTACGCCGCTGCCAACCGGTCAGGCCGCGACTGTGAGGGCGCTTGACCGCCACCGCCGAACGTCTGCTGGGCGTGGATAAAGTCCTCGGAGCGGCGCAGTTCGACGGGCGGGATGCCCAATAGCGCGCAGATGCGATTGAAGATCGCCTGCTCCGCCGGATGCAGCACGCCATCGGCGAACGCCGCTGCCAGTTGTATTTGCAAGAACATGCGCAGCAAACCGGGGTATGCGCCGCATTCGTTGCGGAACTGGATCAGCACAGCGTCCAGATTGAAATCCGGCTGCTTGCCCTGATTGAAAAGCCCGATGGCCGCGCGCTGCTGCTCGGCCGTCAGGTTCATCTGCGCCATGATCGCGCGGGCGGCACGGACTTCGTCCTCCGACACCCGGCCGTCGGCTTTGGCGATGCAGCCCATCACCGAAAACGTGGCATTGAAGAACGCAGCCTGCGCCTGCGCGGCGTGGGCGCCACCCATCCAGCCGACATGTACGCGCGCGCGCGTCAAGCTGAAGCCGATCAACGCGCCCAGGACCGCGCCCCACGGGCCGGCGAACGACCAGCCCAGCAACGCGCCGATAATTGCGCCCAACCAACCCATACGGAACTCGAATTCGGGAAAAGGGGTTCATTCTAACCGCTACTCGACTTCCGCTGGACAGCCGTTGCGCCGTCGCGGAAGATACGCGTCCTACATCGCGCATCCAGTCGGGAACCAACACGCATGTCCGGTCAAGCTGTTCCGGTTTTTGAAACCCATCTCAAGAGCCTGCCGCTCATGCATCGCGGCAAGGTGCGTGACATCTACGATGCCGGGCAGGAACATCTGCTGATTGTCACCAGCGACCGGCTCTCAGCCTTCGACGTGGTATTGCCGGACCCGATTCCCGGCAAAGGCGCGGTGCTCACCGGCATTTCGCGTTTCTGGTTTGAGCGCACCCGGCGCATCATTCCGAACCAGCTCACGAACCTCACGGTTACCGACGTAGTCAAGGACTCCGCCGAACAGGCGCTACTCAAGAATCGCGCTATGGTCGTGCACAAACTCAAAGCGCTGCCCATCGAGGCGGTGGTGCGCGGCTACCTTATCGGTTCCGGCTGGAAGGAGTACCAAAAAACTGGCGCGGTCTGCGGTATTGCGTTGCCGAAGAATCTGAAGCTCGCTGACAAACTGCCACAAGCCATCTTCACGCCCGCTACCAAGGCCCCAAAGGGCCAGCACGACGAAAATATGTCCTTCGATGAAACCGCCAGGCTGCTGGGACAGCCGCTCGCGGAACAGGTGCGCGACAAAGCCATCGCGCTGTACAACTACGCCGCTGAACACGCGCGCAAGTGCGGCATCATCATTGCCGACACCAAATTTGAATTCGGTGTGGACCCGAACAATCAACTATTTCTCATAGATGAAGCGCTGACGCCCGATTCTTCGCGCTTCTGGCCAGCGGATACCTACCGGCCCGGCATCAGCCCGCCCAGTTTCGACAAGCAATACGTGCGCGATTATCTGGAAACCCTGGACTGGGGCAAGAAAGCTCCGGCGCCGCATCTGCCACCGGAAATCATCGCCCGGACCGCTGGGAAATACCAGGAAGCCTACCGGCGGCTGACCGCCTGATTGTGTAGGTTGGGGTGAGCATGGCGAACCCCAACACGGCAAGAAACTAGAACCTATCTCAAAACGTCGCGAGCGCAGGCAGAATGGTACGCCGCATGCGGCGTACCGCGGCGGCGAAAAACCGGAGTGTACACGCCAGTACATGTGGATCTTGAGCCGACACGCAACAAAGTTATGCCGAGTGCAGTAGTTTTGAGACAGGTTCCAGTAAAGTCATGGTTACATCAAGAATAGCCGCCTTTGGTTTGGTATTGCTGCTGCTTTGTATAGGCTTTGGCGTAAATGCCCAGGCTTCCGAGACCTGTCGCACACCCACTCCGCAAAGCCTGATCAACTGGTACAACACCACGCATCCGGGAAAACCGCTGCATTACAGTCAGCAGAATTCAGCGATCTATCATCCCATCTCGATCTTCAAGACAGACTCGCCGCGCCTCCACTGGATCGGACTGGCGTGGCTGTCGCCGGTGTGGGGTGCGCTGTTTGCCGTGAACTGCGATGGCAAATCCTTGTCCGCTGTGTCGAAAGGCGCAGTCGGCAAAATCAGTGCCGGTCCTGTACTACCCGCGTTGGGACAAACGATCATGTTTGAATATGTGGACAAAGAAACCACCGACTGCGTGCATGACTCAATCGCAATCGTCGCGTTCAAGGATGGTAAAATCATTTCGCTGTGGAAACACGGATACAAACAGGGCATGAATGTCGCTGATGCCAAAGTCTTACCGGGCAGTTTTATCACGCACAACTACGCCATGACTTTCAGCAACGATAGGCAGACCCTCCGGGTTTCCGGCCTGGTCCAGGATTATCCATACCGCAAAGACGGCTCCCAGTCCCCGGAACCCACCAGCACAAAAACATTGCCGGAGGAGACCTATCATTGGGACACAAAAACGCTGCGTTTCCTGCCGGAAAAGACCTATGAGCAAACCAAACCCTGCGTCAATGCCGACTGGCCCAGCGTAAAATAATCCCTTGCAGTTCCCGGACTCCGTCCGTCAATGCCGCTGGACCTGGCTGCAGGATTATTGAAGATTTCACTTCATGCAGTTCACCATTACGCACCGCCGGAATCGCATCCCAACCCGCCCGCGTCATAACTGACTTTGGCTGGAACTTCTTGCCACACCAGGAGCCGATGATGATGTCCGGCCAGCGACGGATGACTTCAGCAGGATCGGTGACGATGCGGTCCTTGCCCAAGGGTTGTTCCGCCAGTTCCGGAAAGATATCCTCGCCGCCGGCGATGCCGATCAGTTCCGACACCCAGGTAATGGCGGAAATCTGCGGGCTATCCCATTCCTCAAAATATACGCGCGGTCGGCGTGGCAACTTTGATGCCTCAGCGCGAATCTCGTCCAGACCCTTTTGCAAACGCTCTGCTAATGTCTGAGCCTTGGCTTCGCAGCCGATCATGCCGCCCAGCATGACAATCATGCGCAGGATTTCCACCACGCTGCGGTGATTGAAGATGTGCACTTCCACACCATGATGCACCAGTTCCGCAGCAATGTCTGCCTGGATATCCGAGAAGCCCAATACCAGGTCCGGCTTGAGTTCCAGGATCTTTTCGATCTTGGCGCTCGTGAACGCTGAAACCTTCGGTTTCTCCTTGCGTGCCTGAGGCGGGCGCACAGTGAAGCCGGAAATGCCCACGATGCGCCGGTCCTCGCCGAGAAGGTACAGTGTCTCGGTGGTTTCCTCGGTGAGGCAGACAAGACGTTGTGGATAATGCGGCATGGTATTCCCATTACAGCGGGTGGACTGCAGAACCGTGTGTATCAGTTCAACCCGAGCGAGCGAAGGAAGCTGTCGATTTCCTTGGTATAGGGTATCGAAGCGCCGACTTCCTCGTTGATTTCCGCGTGCCGCATGGCAACCGGCATGACTTTGACTCGCCCACCGAGAGCGTTCGCCTTGTTAGCAAAAGCCGCTGCCTGATCGCAGGAATTACGGCGCAGCGTTGAACATACCAGCAACATCGGCGGCGGTGCGCTCTTGAGCCGCAGCGTCGGCGAGGCCTCGTCCCACAATTTCGGATCCTTGCCGAACACACGGTCATAGAGCCTGAAATGGCTCGAGCCCATGATCTTGACCACGTTGTACGCGGCGCTGTCGAGTGCAACCGTGCCGAGCCATGGTTTGGCTCCGGCACCTTGCCAGATGGCCGGCACGGACGAGAGCATGGTCACAAGATGCGCGCCGGCTGAATGACCCATGAGCACGAAGCGCGAGGGATTGCCACCCCATTCCGCCGCGTGCTGCTGGGCATAGGCAAGTGCGTGCGCGACATCGTCGGCCTCGGTCATCACCCCGACTTCGGGCGCCAGCCGGTAATTGGTCGAGATGAACACGTAACCCTTGGGAAGGAAATAGTCAATCTTGTTCTGAACAACGTTGTACGCCGCCTTGTCACCCCGCGCCCAAGCGCCACCGTGCACCATGAAGATTACCGGGGCGTGCTTCGCACTTTGCGGAATGTAGACATCCATTTTTTGCATCGGGTTCGAGCCATAGGCGAGGTTCTGAATCCGGCGCGCGCCACTCGGAAGTTTGATGGACGCGCCCCTGGCCACCTGCTCAAAGTACTGGTTGGCAAGCAGACGCCGGCTAGATCCTTGCATGGGCATTGCAAAGGCGTACGTCATGACTCCGCAAAGCAGCACCAAAAATATAAGTCTGGATATAGAGGACATCCGCACGAACCTGTTCATTCGATCAGTTGAGATATCTTAACGTGTGCTGGGACGGCAATTCGCCGCCTTGACCGACACCGTCGCTTGGCGAGAACTACCCATTCTACTGGCCTCTAATACAGGGCACTCCCAGAATGCCCGCTGCGCCCGATCCGGTGAGCGCCCGGCAGTTAATTCTTCGCCTCTCCCCGCACAGGCGCGCTGCCACGACTTGCGCTAGGCTATGGCCACCTTGGCAGGGGCACCCTGAGCGTGGAATCCATCAATACTCAACCGGGCTTCTTCACGCGCCTGAAACAGCACCACATCTACCGTGTGGCGGTGGGCTATGGCACCGCCATCGCCATCGGTATCCAGGTGGTGGCGCGGGCCTTCCCCTACTTTGGCTGGTCCGCAGCGGTGCCGGCGGTCATCATCATTCTGATTGCGAGTTTCCCGGTCGCGATCGTGCTCACCTGGCTCTTGGTGCAGCCCACCGACCCCGCGCAGCAGACCGCCTGGCAGAAGCGGCACTGGAAGTTGGGCGCGATCGTGATGCCCGTGGTAATCGCCGCGGTCGTGATCTCGGGGATTTACGCTTTCCGATTCGGCGAGCAGCATGCAGCGCGGGTCGCCGCCGAGCAGGTCGCAGCCAAACTAAACCGGCCACGCCCGCCTTCAACCCTCCCGCCGACACGCTGGTGGTGCTGCCATTTACCAACCTTTCCGGTGATCCAAAACAGGCGTATTTC
>JBOIAY010000205.1:0-8540 GCA_050739255.1 Gammaproteobacteria bacterium | reverse complement strand
GACAGCTGAGTGGTTTGCTGCGCAACCGCCGCCTGCGCCTTATCCGCCAAGTGCCTTGGCCAATGAGGGTCGTGCGATATACCTGAACGGCGTGCTTAAAGCCGATGTACCCGCCTGTGCGAGTTGTCACGGTCCGAAAGCCGACGGCAACACGATATTTCCACGCCTGGCCGGGCAGAACGCTCAGTACCTGCTGGCCCAGTTGCGTTATTTCCGTTCCGGTGTGCGCAATGACAAGAATGCTGACATCATGAAGCAGATAGCCCTTCACCTCACTGACAGTCAGATGAATGCCGTCGCGAATTACCTCAGCTCCATCTAATCAATCTTTAAACAACTGGCGCTGAACGTTCTCGGTGTTTAATTTCGTTTAAGATTTGCTTGCTTCTCTAACAAATCTGGGCTGTTCGTAGCAGAGGCATTGGCGAAAATGCAGCACCTTCCCGTGCGCGCACATGCGAAGGATCCGGCTTTCTTACTATCGAGCTGGACGAATCGCGCAACACGGCCCACCCTAATATAATTTCAGCTGATGCCAGCCGGGTCACTGTTCGTATCACCTGAACGGATGAGCAACTCATGATTGCAAAATCAGTCTGTCAGGTTCCCGGCCTTGGCACATAAACGGAGAGACGAAACATGAAACCCGATACCCACACACTCACTCCGGACCTTCTGCGCCGCATGGACGCTTATTGGCGCGCCGCAAACTATCTGTCGGTCGGGCAGATTTATCTCTACGACAATCCGCTGCTGAAGCGGCCGCTGAAGCTCGACGATGTGAAACGCATGCTGCTGGGTCACTGGGGCACGACGCCGGGGCAGAACTTCATCTACGCGCACCTGAACCGGATCATCAAGCAATACGATCTGGACATGATCTACGTGTCCGGTCCCGGACACGGCGGCCCGGCGGTGGTGGGCAATGCGTACTTGGAAGGTACCTACAGCGAGATCTATCCCGATATCAGCCAGGATGAGGCCGGATTGCGCAAGCTGTTCGTCCAGTTTTCCTTTCCCGGGGGCATCCCCAGCCACGCCTCGCCAGAGTGTCCGGGCTCGATCCACGAGGGCGGGGAGCTGGGTTATTCGCTCAGCCATTCGTTCGGCGCGGTGTTCGACAATCCCGATCTGATCGTCGCCTGCGTGGTCGGCGATGGTGAAGCCGAGACGGGGCCACTGGCCACCTCTTGGCATTCCAACAAGTTTCTGAACCCGGCGACCGACGGCGCGGTGCTGCCGATTCTGCATCTGAACGGTTACAAGATCGCGAACCCGACGGTGTTGGCACGCATCAGCCATGAAGAACTGGAGCAATTGCTGCGTGGTTACGGTTGGACGCCATATTTCGTCGAGGGTCACGAGTCCGCACTGATGCACGAGACAATGGCGACGACGCTCGACAGCGTGATCGCACAGATAAAACAGATTCAGCGCGGAGCCCGCGAGAACAGCAATACTGCGCGGCCGCGCTGGCCGATGATTGTGCTCAACTCGCCAAAGGGCTGGACCGGACCGAAGATGGTTGACGGCGTTCAGATCGAAGGTACGTTTCATGCACACCAGGTGCCTTTGTCCGATCCGGCCAGCCATCCGGAACATCTCAAGCTGCTGGAGGACTGGTTGCGCAGTTACCGGCCACAGGAATTGTTCGATGAAACAGGGCACTTGAAACCGGAGCTGGCGGAGCTTGCGCCCAAAGGCGAGTGCCGCATGAGTGCCAATCCGCATGCTAACGGCGGCAAACTGCTGCGCGAGCTGCGTATGCCGGATTTTCGCGAGTATGCAGTCGAGGTACCAAAACCTGGGGTGCTTGGCATCGGCGACACGCACGTGCTCGGGCGCTTTCTGCGCGATGTTACCAAGCTCAACAGCGAGGCACGCAATTTTCGAATATTCGGTCCCGATGAAACGCTTTCCAATGGCCTGGAATCCGTATTCGAGGTAACCAACCGCCAATGGAATGCGGCGACCGTACCCAACGATGAATTGCTGGCGCGCGACGGCCGGGTGATGGAAATGCTCAGCGAGCACCAGTGCGAAGGCTGGCTGGAAGGCTATCTGCTGACCGGCCGCCACGGCCTGTTCAATTGCTACGAGGCGTTCATCCATATTGTGGATTCGATGTTTAACCAGCACGCCAAATGGTTGAAGGTCACTGCGCAGCTACCGTGGCGGGCCAAGCTCGCCTCGCTCAATTACTTGTTGGCTTCGCATGTATGGCGACAGGACCACAATGGATTCACGCATCAGGATCCGGGCTTCATCGATCATGTCGTCAACAAGAAGGCCGAGGTGGTGCGCGTGTATCTACCGCCGGACGCGAATTGCCTGCTGTCGGTAATGGACCACTGCCTGCGCAGCCGGCATTACGTCAATGTGGTGGTGGCGGGCAAACATCCTGCACCGCAATGGCTGAGTATGGATGCTGCAGTCAAACATTGCGCCGAGGGTATCGGCATCTGGCAGTGGGCCAGCAACGATCAGGCCGCCGAGACCGACGTGGTGATGGCCTGCTGCGGAGACGTGCCCACGCTGGAAACGCTGGCTGCCGTCTCAATCCTGTGCGAGCACCTGCCGGATCTGAGAATCCGTGTGGTCAATGTGGTCGATCTCATGAAACTGCAGCTGCAGACCGAACACCCACACGGCTTGAACGATACGGATTTCGACGAACTTTTCACCAAAAATAAGCCGGTTATCTTCGCTTTCCACGCCTACCCCTGGCTGATCCACCGGCTCACCTACCGCCGTGCAAACCACGACAATATCCACGTTCGCGGCTACAAGGAAGAAGGTACGATCACGACACCCTTTGATATGACGGTGTTGAACGACTTGGACAGATTTCACCTGGTCATGGATGTCGTAGACCGCGTGCCTGGGATCGGCGACAAGGGTGTTTACCTTAAGCAGCAACTTGAGGACAAGCTGATCGAGCATAGGCAATACATCAACAAATACGGCCAAGACTTACCTGAAGTTCGTGGCTGGAAGTGGAAAGCAACATCCGGATGAGTAAAGCGGGCGACGGCAAACTCGGCTTCTGGCCAGTCGTCGCCATCGGCATCGGCGGGATGGTCGGCGGCGGCATCTTCGCGGTGCTCGGGTTGGCGGTGCAATTGGCGCATGGCGGTACACCGGTCGCGTTCGCGTTGGCGGGCATGGTGGCGCTGCTGACCACGTATTCGTACGCGAAATTATCGGTTGCCTATCCAAGCCGCGGCGGCACCGTGACCTTTCTGGACCGCGCGTTTGGCGCGGGGATGTTCACCGGCACGTTGAATGTGCTGTTGTGGTTGAGCTACGTCGTCATGTTGTCGCTCTATGCTTTTGCTTTCGGCAGTTATGGCGCGACGTTTTTGCCAGACGCCTGGCAAGCGGCCGGCAAACATGGCTTGATCAGTCTCGCCATAATTTTGATAACCGGCCTGAACCTGCTCAGCGCCGAAGCGATCGGCAAGGCTGAGAACTGGATCGTGGGATTGAAGGTGGTGATCCTCTTGGTGTTCGTCGGCGTCGGTTTCGCCGGTATCCAGACCGCACAAATTGCGCCCGGCGCGTGGTCGCCGCCGCTACAACTGGTCGCAGGCGGCATGATCATCTTCGTGGCCTACGAAGGCTTCGAGTTGATCGCCAACACCGCGCAGGATGTGAGCAACGTGGCAAGAACGCTGCCGCGCGCCTACTACACCGCGGTTGGATTCGTGATTGCCTTATACGTGCTGGTCTCGCTGGTTACGGTCGGCCATCTCACGGTGGACAGGATCGTTGCGGCCAGGGATTACGCGCTGGCGGAAGCAGCGCGGCCGTTTCTCGGCCAGGCCGGTTTCACCATGATTGCGATCGCGGCGATGTTGTCCACCGCTTCGGCGATCAACGCCACACTCTACGGATCGGCGCGGTTGAGTTACTGCATCGCGCGTGACGGCGAGTTGCCAGCCACTCTGGAACGTAAGGTTTGGGGCCAGCCGGTCGAAGGCCTGTTGATCACCGCGGGCTTGACGCTGCTGGTGGCCAACACCTTTGATCTGACCAGTATTGCTACGCTGGGCAGCGCAGGGTTTCTGTTGATCTTCGCTGCCGTGAACGCCGCCAATGCGCGATGCGCGCGGCATACGCATAGCCGCTGTTGGATCGCAATCTGCGGCGTCGTCGCATGCCTTGCAGCATTGGGAGCATTGGTTTGGCAAACGGCCCGGACTTCGCCGATGAAACTCTGGGTAATCGCGGTGATGATCGCGCTTGCGGCGATTATCGAGGGCAGCTATCGGCTGGCGGGAAGAGCCATCCGCTTGCACCCATGACCACCTCACACGCAATAGGAAGTTGAGTCATGGCTAAAGCGATCCTCAGTCTCAATGCGGGTTCGTCGAGCTTTAAATTCGCGCTGTTCGAGCTGAAGAATTCTGATCACTTGATCGCGACCTTGCGTGGCGAAGTCGCTTCGATCGACTCAACGCCCCACTTCACTGTACACGATACCAAGGGTGCGATCCTGGCAGAAGAGAACTGGGCACGCCAGGCCTTCGATGGGCTGATGGAAAAAGTCATCACCTGGATCGAGGCCCGGCTCAGCAACGATGAACTCCTCGCCATAGGCCATCGTGTGGTACATGGCGGCACCGATCACATCAAACCTGAACGCGCGAGCACTGCACTCCTCGCGGAACTCGACGCTCTGGTACCGCTCGCACCCTTGCACGAGCCACACAACCTCGCGCCGATACGGGCGATCGCCGCAGCCAGACCGAAGCTCCAACAAGTGGTCTGTTTCGATACCGCCTTCCATCATTCGATGCCTGCGGTTGCCGCCCGCTTCGCCCTACCGCGCGAATACGAAGCCGCCGGTGTGCGGCGCTACGGCTTTCACGGTATTTCCTACGAATATATTGCCGCACGATTGCGCGTGATTGCGCCGGCGCTTGCGCAAGGTCGCGTGATCGTCGCGCATCTTGGTAATGGCGCGAGCCTGTGCGCAATGCGAGATGGACGTAGCATTGACACTACCATGGGATTCAGCGCGCTGGATGGTCTGGTCATGGGCACGCGCTGCGGGAATCTCGATCCCGGCGTGATCCTCTATCTCGAGCAGGAACGCGGCATGACGACGGAGCAAATCGAGGACCTACTCTATCGCCATTCCGGCCTGCTCGGTGTCTCGGGAGGTATCGCCAGCGACATGCGCACCCTGCTCGCCAGCGACGACCCGCGTGCGAAAGACGCAATTGAGCTGTTCGTGTTTCATATCGCACGGGAAATTGGTGCGCTCGCCAGCTCGCTCAACAGTCTGGACGGCATCGTATTCACTGCAGGCATCGGCGAGCACGCACCCGAAATCCGTGCGAGGGTTTGCGCACGGCTCGCGTGGCTTGGCGTCGATCTTGATGCCGACGCCAATTCGAAGGATGCGGAGCTTATCAGTACATCGCAAAGCCGCATCGAAGTGCGTGTCATCCCGACCGATGAGGAAGACATGATCGCTCGGCATACGCTGGATACGATCAAGGGGAATCGCGGGCAGCCTGCAGAGGAACGCCGGTCATGAAATTCGATAGCAACCAGCCCGGAGCACCCACATCACAGCCGAAATCGAAATCCGGATCGATGGACGATCTGAAATCGCTGCCACTGCCGGAAGTTGAAAAGAAACTGCAATCATCACCGGACGGGCTGGCCCAGACCGAGGCACAAAAGCGCTTGGCCCAATACGGGCCGAACGAGATAGAGGAAAAGAAGGCCGATCCATTCCTGAAGTTCCTGAGTTATTTTTGGGGGCCGATTCCCTGGATGATCGAAGCGGCCGTGATCCTGTCGGCCGTGGTGCGGCACTGGCCGGACTTTTTCATCATCCTGCTTTTACTTTTCGCCAATGCCATAGTCGGCTTCTGGGAAGAGCACGAGGCAGGCAACGCCATCGAGGCGTTGAAGGCCGATCTGGCGATCAGGGCGCGAGTGAAACGTGACGGGAAGTGGATCAACCCGCCGGCGCGCGAGCTGGTACCGGGCGACGCGATCCGTCTGCGTCTGGGCGATATCGTGCCGGCCGACGCGCGCCTGTTCGACGGCGACCCGATCGAAGTGGACCAGTCCGCCTTAACCGGCGAATCGCTGCCGGTCGAGCGCAAAACCGGCGACGCAGTATTTTCCGGCTCTATCGTCCGTCAGGGCGAGATCAACGCGCTGGTATACGGCACCGGGAAGAACACCTATTTCGGCAAGACCGCATCGCTGGTGGCCGAGGCGCACACCGCCAGCCACTTCCAGAAAGCGGTGCTGAAGATCGGCAATTATCTGATCATTCTCGCGGCGGTTCTGGTGGCGGTGATTATCGCCGTCGCAATCTTCCGCGGCGACCCGATTCTCACCACGCTGCAGTTTGCGCTGGTGCTGACGGTGGCGGCGATTCCGGTGGCGATGCCCACCGTGTTGTCGGTGACGATGGCGGTTGGCGCACGCTTGCTCGCCCGGAAAAAAGCTATTGTTAGCAAGTTGGTGGCCATCGAAGAACTGGCCGGAGTGGACGTGCTGTGTTCGGACAAGACTGGCACCCTGACTCAGAATAAATTGACTCTGGGCGATCCGTTCTGTGTGGAAGGCATCAACCCCGATCAAGTCATCCTCAACGGTGCACTGGCTTCGCGCGCGGACAATAACGACACCATTGATTTGGCAGTGCTGGCTGGATTACAGGACAAGGATGCACTGAAGGGCTTTGAAGTCGTCCATTTCACGCCGTTCGATCCGGTGCACAAACGCACCGAGGCCAGTATCAAGAGAACGGACGGCAAGACATTCAAGGTGACCAAGGGCGCGCCGCAGGTGATCATGACGTTGTCGGCCAATGCTGATCAGGTCAAGGTCTCCGTCGACAAGGCAGTCAACGCTTTCGCGGCGCGTGGATTCCGTTCGCTAGGCGTGGCCCTGGCCGAGGGCAACGGAGAATGGCAGTTCGTCGGCGTGCTGCCATTGTTCGATCCGCCGCGGGAGCAGGCCAAGGCTACCATCGCGACCGCGCGCAAAATGGGCGTGAAGGTCAAGATGGTCACCGGCGATGCGCTGGCCATTGCCAGGGAAATGGCCAGCAAGCTGGATCTCGGCACCCACATCCTCGATGCGGCCGGCCTCGGCGATTCGAAAAGGGCGGAGAGCGCGGACGTGGCCAAGTCCATCGAAGACGCCGACGGTTTCGCCCAGGTGTTTCCCGAACACAAGTTCCACATCGTGGATGTGCTGCAAAAGTGCGGCCACATCGTCGGCATGACTGGCGACGGCGTGAACGATGCTCCGGCGCTAAAGAAGGCCGATTGCGGCATCGCCGTGTCCGGCGCGACGGATGCCGCACGTGCCGCGGCAGACATCGTGCTAACAACGCCGGGCCTGTCGGTGATCATCGACGCGATCAAGGAAAGCCGCAAGATCTTCCAGCGGATGAATAGCTACGCGATTTACCGCATCGCGGAAACGCTGCGCGTGTTGTTGTTTATGACCGCAGCGATCTTGATCTTCAACTTCTATCCGTTGACGGCTGTGATGATCGTGATGCTGGCACTGCTCAACGACGGTGCGATCCTGTCGATCGCCTACGACAACGTACATTTCAAGAGCGCGCCCGAAGCCTGGAACATGCGCGTGGTGCTGGGGATTGCCTCGGTGCTAGGTGTGCTCGGACCGATCGCCGCTTTCGGGTTGTTCTTTCTCGGCGACCGCGTGTTTCACCTCGACCGCCCGCACCTGCAGCCGATGATGTATCTGATGCTGTCCGTGGCAGGACACATGACGATCTTCCTCACCCGAACCCGCGGCCCGTTCTGGTCCATCCGTCCCGCGAGGATTCTGTGGATGGCGGTACTCGGCACCCAGATCCTGGCGACCTTAATCGCGGTGTACGGTTTCCTGATGCCGCCGCTGGGCTGGCGTTGGGCCGGATTCGTATGGGGGTACGCGCTAATCTGGGCGCTCCTGAGTGACCGCGCGAAGTTGCTGGCCTATCGAGTGCTTGATCCGGCGTCTTCGTCCCCGCGTGAAGCTGTGCTTCGCACCCAAGCATAGCCGCCACACTAAACCCTCTCCACGGTCCCAGCTCCCATCTTCGTGCGCCGCATGCCGAAATAGCCTTTGAACGCGGCAATCACCGTCGGGATGGCGCCGAAGATGATGAACACCAGGTCACCCGGCAGGCGCAGCCAGCCGAGAACGTGCTCGCGCGTGGTATCCAGGTAGGCGAAGCTGCGCGCGTGCCAGTAGCCGTGCTGAATCACGTCCAGCAACTGCAGCACGCCGTTCGGGAACAGGCTGAACACGACCATCATGGCCAGGCCGATGTTGGTGCCGAAGAATGCGACCTTGATGTACTTTTCGATCCCCGCCCAAGTCTTGTCGTCGGTGGTCTGGCGCAGCACGAACGCCATCAGCGCCAACGCCAGCATCCCGAATACGCCCATCAGCGCGGCGTGTGCGTGGTTGGGGGTCAGCATGGTGCCGGTTTCGTAGTAGCTGACGATCGGCAGGTTAATCAGGAACCCGAACATGCCGGCGCC
>JBOIAY010000204.1:0-16554 GCA_050739255.1 Gammaproteobacteria bacterium | reverse complement strand
GCGTTGACCAGCTCCACGGCGATCCGCACCTGACTGCCCTCACGCTCGATGCTGCCGTGCAGGACATCGGCGACGTTCAGCGCCTTGCCGATCGCGGTGGCGCTCTGATTCGAGTTGCGGAAAGTCGACGCTGTATCCCACGAGATGACTTTGAGTGTAGGGTTCTGCCCCAGCGCACTGGTCAGCTCCTCGGTGATACCGTCGCTGAAGTAGCGCTGCCTGGGATCGCCGCTCAGGTTGGCGAACGGCAGCACCACCAGCGTGTCAGCGGGTGGGTTAAAGACGGGTGCGGCTGGTTTGGTCTTGGCCGCGGCCTGCTCAGCCACCTGCTCGGCGGCGACCCGCGCGGCATGCTGCTCGCCGAACCGAAAGGCGTAAATCCCCGAGATGACCACCGCTGCGATCACGACCGGCGTCACGATCGCCCCGAGCTTCCAATGCCGCTTCTGCCACACGGTTTGCTGCGCGGGGTCGGTGGGTTTCACCAGCAGCCAGGCGAGCACGATTGCCAGCGGAAAGCTCGCAATCAGAATGATGATAACCGCAGGTACCGCCGCGGCTAAGCCAAAGTAGGGAAAGGCCCGTGCCACCACCTGGATGCCAATGGCGATGACCGTGCCATAACCGACCGCCACCCGGTAGATGTGATGCTGCTTCAGGCGCGCAAAGAAGCCCGGTTGGGTATTTGTGGATTCCACGCTTAGGTGCCCCTGCCAAGGTGGCACTAGCCTAGCGCAAGTTGTGGGAACAGGCATACAGGGGGCAGAGAAGAATCTGTCGGAAGCCACGCGCGTGCATGCGGGGAGTCTGGCGTCGTGCCTGCGGCCAGCATAATGGAGACACCCGTCCTATGCCGACAGAACCGCCTCTCTGGTTGGGCGACCGACACCTTCTTAAACCGGCATTGAATAGCCGTTCTTGGCGGTAAGAATTGAGCTTGAATGGCTGGAATTGGTCGCTGAACGAGGAAGACAGGAATCAACCTCAATCTCAATGGGCTTTACGCCTGTCAGCGAAACGCACCCCTCGTGAACAGAACTGCGAACCTGTTGTAGAACGTCCTTCATAACCGCTTGCCACTCAGTGAACGCCGCTCGGCCCCAACTATCGCCGCTGGCCACTTTTGTTGTTGCTGTTCCCCGCTGCGTGGCCTATTTTCACGGCACTGGAACAGGAGGTGGATTGTGAAAATAGTTACCCGATATGGTTTTGTAGCCCTGCTGGCTTGTCTTATTACCGCCGGATGCAGTGGCGGGCACAGCCCACCCGCTCCTGCTGCGGACGTGGGTTGGGGCTATTACGGCGGCGATCCCGGCGGCACCCGCTATTCCGCCCTGAGCCAGATCACACCTCAAAACGTCGGGCAACTCCGAGTAGCCTGGATTTTCCGCACCGGAGATAATGGTGCAGGATTCCCCGGTGACGAATGGAAGTCACACATGACCTTCGAGGCGACGCCGATTCTCTACGACGGCACGCTGTACTTCACCACCAGCGAGACCAATGTGGATGCTGTGGATGCGGCCACCGGCAAGTTGCGCTGGCGCTATGACAGCCATGTGAAAAAACTCTGGTATTCCGATGCGGCGTCCCGCGGCGTGACCTTGTGGGTGGACAATCAGAACCCCGCGAACGCGCCCTGTCATGCGCGTATTTTCGCACCCACGCTGGACAGCCGTCTGCTAGCACTGGATGCCATGAACGGCGAACTCTGTGCGGACTTCGCTGATCACGGTGCCCTGGACCTGACACGGAACATCAATCTGCAATACCGGCCGGGCGATCATTACTCGAACTATCTGGTCACCTCACCGCCAGTGGTCGTAGACGGCAAAGTGATCGTGGGTTCTTCGGTCGGCGACAACCGCAAGGTGGATCTGGAACGCGGCACGGTGCGCGCCTTCGACGCGCGCACCGGCAAACTCGTATGGAACTGGGATCCGATTCCGCGTGATCCTTCCAATCCGGTGTACAGGGAATGGACGCCCGAGGCGGCGAAAATCACCGGCGCGGCGAATGCCTGGCCGCCGCTGTCCGCGGACCCGGCGCGCCATCTGGTGTTCGTGCCCACCACCTCGCCGAGTCCGGATTATTTCGGCGGCGAGCGGCCCGGCGACAATCGCTGGGCGGATTCCGTGATTGCGCTGAACGCCGACACCGGCAAGCTGGTGTGGGGCTATCAGCTCGTGCATCACGACCTCTGGGATTACGACACGGTGGCGCAGCCGGCGCTGGTGGATCTTATCCACAACGGCCAGCACGTGCCGGCGGTCATCGAGGCCACCAAGACCGGCATGCTGTTTACCTTTAACCGCGTAACCGGCGAGCCAATATTCCCCATCATGGAAAAACCCGTGCCGCAGGATGGCCCACCAGGCGAGGTGCTGTCCAAAACCCAACCGTTTCCGGTGTTGCCAAAGCCGCTGGTGCGCCAGGGGCCGGTGACGCCGGAGGATGCCTGGGGCCTGACGTTCTGGGATGAAGGCCAGTGCCGCAAGCGCATCAAACAATACCGTTCCGAAGGCATTTTCACGCCCCCGGGACTCAAGACCACCATCGAGCAGCCTGGAAATGCCGGTGGTTCGGAATGGGGAAGCATCGCCTTCGATCCGGTGCACCAGATGGCCGTGGTCAATACCATGAATCTGCCGTTTGTGGATGCCTTGATTCCTCGCAATCAGTTTCTATCGGAAGCCAACTCGGGTAAATATAACGGTTGGGAATTCGCGCGCATGTGGGGCACACCTTACGGTATGCGCCGTGACGCGTTCTTATCACCGTTACACATTCCATGTGTTAAACCGCCGTGGGGACAACTGGCGGCGGTGGACATGGAGAACGGCACCATCAAATGGCAGGTGCCGTTGGGCAACGCGGTACTCAATCATTGGAATATAGGCGTGCCCAATATCGGCGGGCCAATCGTCACCGCCAGCGGACTGATTTTCATCGCTGCGACCATGGACGATGACATCCGCGCTTTCGACATTAAGACCGGCACAGTGCTGTGGCAATACCATCTCTCGGCCGGGGGCCAAGCCACACCCATGACCTATTCGGTCAACGGCCGGCAATACGTGGTGATCGCAGCTGGCGGTCACGGCGATGGTTTTGGCAAGCGCGGCGATTATGTGATTGCGTTTGCTTTACCGGAATGAGAACCGAAGTTGCATGGTTGATCGTGTTCTCTGCCTGCGCCGCGTGCGCGGCTTGGGCTGACAACACCGTACAACTGGGCAAAATCGTGGTGACGGATACCGGAGCACCCGTGCCGGTGCGGATTCTGCCTGACAATACTGCACGTGTGGATAACCGCACGCTCACGCTGATTGGCGAAACCCAGCCGGCGCAGTTGTTTTCCCTGGTGCCCGGCGCCTGGGTGACGCAGGGCAGCGGTCAGGAAAGCCTCATGGCACTGCGCTCGCCGCTGCTCACCGGCACCGGCGCCTGTGGAGCGTTCCTGTTGTTGGAAGATGGCGTACCGATTCAACCAGCAGGTTTTTGCGACGTGAATGCCCTATTCGAGATCAACACCGAGCAGGCCGAGGCGCTGGAAGTGATCCGGGGACCCGGCTCGGTGTTGTACGGCTCCAATGCGCTTAATGGCATCGTCAACGTGCTGACGCGCGCGCCGGAGTATCAGCCGCAAAACAGCGCCAGCTTGGAGTACGGCTCGAACAATTATACCCGCGCCGAGGCGAGTGTCGGGAATTGGAATGGCACGGACGGTTTTCGTCTGAGCGCCAATGCTACCCACGACAGCGGTTTTCGCGCCGACTCAGGCTACGACCAGCAGAAATTCACGCTGCGACTCGATCATGACGACAATGCCTTGAGTCGCAAAACCCTGCTGGAGGCAACCAACCTCAATCAGAAAACCGCCGGCTATATTTATGGCCTCGACGCCTACGAGAATCCCGCGCTGCGCTATTCCAATCCCACACCCGGTGCTTTTAGGGATGCCCAGAGTTATCGACTGTTGCAGAAATGGCAGTTGAATCTGGCCGACAACCGCGAGCTGGATATCACGTCCTACGTGCGCCGCAATTGGACCAGTTTCACCGAACATTACTTACCCGGCGAGCCCATCGAAACCGCCGCCGCCAACAGTGGCGGTTTGCAGCTCAAGCTGCGCACTGCACCCAGCGACAACACCAGCATGATTTACGGCACGGATGCGGAATACGCACATGGCACGGTGACGGAATTCCAGCCGGAGCCGATTACCAATCTGCCTCCGGCTCAGGCCGACATCAGGCCACAGGGATACAACTACGATTACGCCGCCGACAGCCGCACCTTGGCAGCGTACGTGAATATGACGCACTACTGGAATCCGCAATGGTTGTTTTCCGGCGGCGTGCGCGTGGAAGGCGTGCGTTACACTTATGTGAATTTTCTGCCTGTGGGCAACACGCAGGCAGACGGCACGCCGTGCGCTTACGGCGGCTGTCTTTTCAACCGCCCCGCGGACCGTGCCGACCAGTTCGTGAATGTTTTACCGAAGTTCGGCGTGAGTTATCTCGTCACACCTCAGCAGACGTTCTATGCTGACATCGGCCGTGGCGCGCGCGCGCCGCAGACCACGGAATTGTATGAATTGCAGAGCCAGCAAACCGTGGCTGATCTGAATTCGGAAACACTCAACAGCTTTGAACTGGGCTGGCGCGGTCATGCAGGCCGCTTTGGTTGGGACACGGATGTCTATTATCAGATCAAGGATCACTTCATTTTTCGCGATTCCAACGGTTTCAATGTCAGTGACGGCCGCATCCGCTCCCGTGGCTTGGAATTCAATCTCGACTACGCACTCACCTCATCGCTGGCTGTATTGATGAACGGCACCTACGCCATACACAGCTATGCCTTCAGCCAGAATCTCGGCCAAGGTGATTACATTACCGATGGCAACGATGTGAAATACGCACCGCGCAGCCTCGGCAGCGTTCGTTTGCGCTGGCGTGCCGCGAATGGCGCGCAACTGGATCTCGCCTGGACTCACGTGGGCGGTTACTGGCTGGACGAATCCAATCAGCACCGCTACGGTGGCCAGGATTTGCTGAATCTCTATGTTGAGGAAGCCTTGGCACGCGGCTGGTCCTTGGCGCTGCGCGTCACCAACCTCTCCAACAAAGCCTACGCGGAGCGCGCCGATTACAGCTTTGGCAATTACCGTTATTTTCCCGGCGACGGGCGCGAGACATTTATTGAGGTACAGAAGGCGTTTTGAGGCCGGGAACGGCATTTCGCCGCGATTCAAATTATCGCCCCGATAACGTGCCTCCGTGATTTGTGGGGTGCACACGTGTACCACACCGCACCGTTCCGGAAGTCACGTTTGCGCTGAGTTTCGCGTCATTCAACTGAAGCTGAATTGCGCTACGCAGATTTTCTGAAATATACGACACCGGGCAACTTCTCGAAATGAGCATCGCAAGTAAGCAATTCGGCGTTGTGCTCGAGAGCGGTGGCATAGACGATGGCGTCAGCCGTGGCGAGCTTGTGCTGGCTGCATAACTCGGCCGCGAACAGCGCAATTCGTGTGTCCATCGGAGCCACGACGCATTTCTGGGCGTAGGCGATTACCTGATCGGCACGGTCTTCATCCGTCTCGCGGATTAGCCATTTGGACAGTTCCAGTTGCACCAGCGTTGGCACGATGCATTGGTTTTTAGTCGGGAACTCCTTGGCAAGCTTTTTGCCGAGTGAGCTGTCTAGGAGCCATTCAATCCACGCAGAAGTATCAACGACTCGCATCAGAAGCGATCTGCGCGGTCGCGGTACTCATCTGCTTTTGCGCCCTTCGCGATCCCAGCCAAGCGCTTCCATTCCGGTACCGGCATCACCAGCACGCCGTTGCCTTTGGGGAGGAAGACGAACTCCTGGCCGGCTTTCCAATGCCGCTGTTCGCGGATAGCCTTGGGAATCGAGATCTGGAACTTTGATGACAGGGTGGCAGTTGCAGTCATTTCTTACGTAACTTATATAGATCGTGATGCCGTAAGAATAGCATCATGGTGTGCGAGAGACAAGCGTTTCTCCGGAATGCAATCCGCTGCGGACTGAAGCTTGGGGCGTTGTTAAGCGCTAAGCCCAATCCCCGTTTCTGACCACATCGGCAGCCAGTTGAAGAGACTCGTAACCGATAGCTACTCAGAAAGCAGGACGATCAATCGCCCTCTGAAATGCGTTGTTCAGCGCGTGAGCCAGGATTTGGCGCGTACCGTGAGCACCGCGTAGGGGAAAATCCAGAACAAGGCAAAGGCGGAATAATAGGAATAGACGATGCCATACACGAAGTCCCAGGAACGCTCACTGCGCAGGTAATAGAGCATGTTGAAAGCTGCCACCAGCCCGATGACGCACAGGAAACGCAACAACATGGTGGGGTGCCATACAGACAAGGCCACAAGCAGGCCGAGCGCTGCCCAGCCGACGGGATAGCGGAGATTCGTCACCAACACGTCGGCAACGGCAATGGCACGCGCCGCCAGCGGACGTTTCCACACGATCCACGCAAGCCGGATTTCTTCGCGTACGTAGCTGCGGTCCCAACGCAGGAACATCTTGCAGAGCTTCAAGTAACTGCGCGGCACTATGGTGCGCACGATGGCAGCGCGTTGATACACGGTATCGTAGCCCGCATCCAGGATGTAATTGGTCATGGAGCGGTCTTCGCCATAGGTGCAAGCCACGTCGAAGAATTTTTGATTCATCCAGCGATCGAATACCTGGCGCACCACGCTGGCGCGGTAACCGGCGAGCGCACCGGGGCAGCAGTACACCGTGCCGTAGGTGGACTGCACCGCGCGCAGGTAATCAAAAGACAATGCGTAACGCACCTTGAGCATGCGTGGGATCAAGCCATCGCCGCAATTGTGCACCGTGACCTTGCCGGCCACCGCGCCCACCTTGGGGCTGCAGAACGGGCCTGCCATAGCCAACAGCGCGCTGCGGTCAATGACGCTGTCCGAATCAATCGTGACGATCACTTCGCCACGCGCCTTGCGGAAACCGGCCTCGAGTGCCGCACGCTTGCCGCGATTTTGCGGAAAGCGCAACGTGGTCACTAGGCCCGGATGATGCAGGGCGGCGGCTTCGATATGCTGCCAGGTATCGTCGTGGCTGCCGTCGTCCACCACGAAAATTTCCAGCCGGTCACGCGGGTAGTGGGCGGCAGCCACCGAGTCTATGGACTGCGCCACCATCGGGCCTTCGTTGTAGGCCGGAATGATGATCGTGAGTGGTGGGGCGGTGGCGAAGATCGCGCTGGCTGGGGTGCGGTAACGGAACCACAACAGGGTGCGGAACAGCAGCATCGATAGGCCCATGAACGCCCACAGGATGCTGGGGTGCACGATGAAGCGCGTCCAATGATGTTCATCGGCGGCCCGCAGCAGCGGGTTGTAAAGCTGCCAGCGGAGGGTGACAAACAGGAGTGCGAGCAATCCCAGCAGGATGGCTGCGCGCAGCACGGGATCCCAAGGAGTGAGTTCGAGGTGATGCTGTTTTTCTTATTCGGCCTGACTCAGACTGTGGCTGGCATCAAAAGGCGACATGTGAGGTGCATCCTTGCCGAGGGGGCGGCAGTCTAAAGCAAGCGCCGTCTCCTTGCATCCCCTCTGGAATGTATTGACGGGATACCTTATAAAGGCCACCCCGGAAATATGGGTGTCAGGAGGGTTTCATGAAGAACGTACGTTGCAAGCTTGGGTTGACCGTCGTCCTGATATTGGCGGCGGGATTCGCGCTGCCGCCCGCATGGGCGGATGTGAAAGTGGAAGTCGTGACGCAGGTCGGCGGCATCGCCGGTATGGGCGCGAGCGATATCCATACACAGGAGTTCTACCAGGGCGACAAGAAACGCAGCGAATCCAACGTCAAATTCACCGGCGCGGTGCTCGGCGCCATCCAGAAATGGAGGAATCGCGGCGACAACGGCAATCAGTCGGTAACAATCTTCCGAGTGGGTGAGAACAAGATGTTTTCGCTGAATCCAGACCAAAAAACCTACCGTGAGCAACCCATTTACACGCCGCCGAAACCCGGACAGGAACACAAATCATCGTTTTCCGGTGCTTCGCAATTCAGTCAGTCCGAAAAAAATGACGTGCGCGTGGTGAAAAATGAACTCACAGTACAGGACACCGGCAAGACGCGGGTCATCAACGGTTTCAATACCCGTGAATATCTGATTACCTGGAATCTTGAAACTGAGAACATCAAGACCCACGAGCGTGGACGAAGCCTGCTGGCTACCGAACTGTGGAATTCCGACGATGCCCGTTTGGCGACGGCGCGCAAGGATGTGGACAACTACAATCGAGCGTATGTCAGGCTGTTCCATGTTGCCATGCCTACAGACCTCGCGAAACAATACGGCATGCAGCAATTTTCGTTTCTGACCGGCAAGGACATGAAGGCCTTCACCGACAAGATGAGCCAGATCAAGGGTTATCCGGTGGTCTCGGACGTGAAATGGGAAAGCGGCTGCATCAGCAATTGTCCTGAGAATAAGCAGTCGCAGTCACAATCGCAGGAAGAACAAGGCTCCGGTTCATCCAGTGGTTTGAGCAGCCTGTTGGCCATGCGAGCGAAACGAAATGAGCAGGCCAATCAACAATACAACGTCAATGGCCTCAGCACCATTTTCTCTTCCCGCACCGAGGTCCAAACCGTTGACACCGGCAGCTTGCCGGCTTCACTGTTTGAGGTGCCGGCGGGCTATTCCAAGAACTGAGCTGTAATCAGGCGCAAAACACACGGGGCCGCAAGGCCCCGTTTCTCGCATCCGTAAACCCAGCGTTATTTCTTGAGCGCTGCTTCTTCCTCTTGCACCAGGAATTCCACGCAATTAACAATATCTTTTGGCATCATCTGTCCGTACCCGGCGCCGCTCATCCATTTACCATTCACTACGAAGGTTGGCACGCCCTGGATGCCGTAACGCGTCAGGATCTGCAACGCTTGGTTCATCTTGAGCTGTACGCCGAAAGAATCCCAGGTGGAATCGAACTGCTGCTTGCTCACACCATATTTTGCAAAGAATGTCTGTAATGCATCCTGGCTGCTGGCAAGAGCGAACTGATTCTGAACGTGGATCGCGTTGAATAAAGGATCATGGATTTTCGGTTCCAAGCCGAGCGCTTGGGCGGTATAAAAGGCCTTGCCATCAATGTCCATGTGTTCACCACCGGTCCAGGCGGCCGGGATGAGCTTGAACACCACGTTCGCCGGTTTGTGCTTCAGCCAGGCGTCCACATAAGGTTCCACCGCGAAACAGTGGGGACATCCGTACCAGAAGAACTCGATCACTTCGATCTGGTCCGGTTTTACGGTGGTGGGCTGGGCCGGCGAGACCGGCACGTAATTCACGCCTTCCTTGAAAGCAGTGCCACCCAGCGTCGTGCTGCTTGCCAACAGTACGCCGGTAGTCAGAAACCCAATGACCAAAGTCTTTAGTGTCTTCATCACGAATTTCCTGAATTTGCCGCTCAGGCAGCGGATTGAAACAGCCGCAACTATTTCTTAAGCGCCACTTCTTGCTGCTGCACCAGGAATTCGACGCACTGCATTGCCTGTTGCGGAGGCATCTGGTAACCAGCGCCAGTCAGCCACTTGCCATTGACGACGAAAGTCGGTACACCCTGTATGCCGAAGCGCTGCAAAGTCTGTAACGCCTGGTTCATCTTGAGCTGTACGCCGAAGGAATTCCAGGTGGAATCGAACTGCTGCTTGCTCACGCCGTAGTTCGCAAAGAATCCCTGTAACGCGCTCTGGCTGTTGATAAGCGCGTATTGGTTTTGCACATGGATGGCATTGAACAGCGGGTCATGGATCTTTTCGCGAATGCCAAGTGCCTGGGCGGTATAAAAAGCCTTGGCATCAATGTCCATGTGTTCACCGCCGGTCCAGGCGGCCGGGATGAGCTTGAATACCACATTCGCTGGTTTGTGTTTCAGCCAAGCGTCCACGTAGGGTTCAAACGCGAAGCAGTGCGGGCATCCGTACCAGAAGAACTCGATCACCTCGATTTGACCGGGTTGCACCGTAGTGGGCTGGGCCGGCGAGACCGGTACGTAGTTCACGCCTTCCTTGAAGGTGGTGGCTGCCAAGCTCGTGCCAAACACGAACAGTGCGCCGGCGGCCAGGAATCCGATAGTCATAGTCTTGAACGTGTTCATCGCGAAGCTCCTGAAAATCAATGCAATGTGAAGTGTTAGGGAATTCCGACTCTAATCCACGCCTGCAGGCAGCGCCGCTTGTTCGCGCTGTACCAGCCAGTTTACCGCGTTCATGATGTCCGCGGTGGGCAGTTTGTAGCCCGCGCCGGTCAGCCATTTTCCATTTACCGTCAGTGCCGGCACGCCGGTGACGCCGTAACGTTGCGCTAGCACCTTGGCTTGGGAAATCCGTGTGTCCACCGCGAGCGAATTCCAGACAGTCTCGAATTGTTTCGCGCTGACGCCGAGTTGTCCAGTGAACACATTCTCGTAATCTGCCGTCGTGATCAGGTTCGCGTGACGGATATTGATCTCATCATAAATCACCATATTGGCCTTGTCGCCGATACCGAGCTGTACGGCTGTGTAATACGCGCGCGCTGCCAGATCCCATTGCGGGTTGAGTGCCACCGGTACGCGCGTCAGCACCACGGCCGTGGCCTTGTTCTTGTCCCAGGATTCCAGGTATGGTTCCAGGGCGAAGCATTGCGGATTGCCGTACCAGAAGAATTCCAGCACCTCGATCTGGCCCGGATTCACATTTACCGGCTGGGCCGGTATCACCGGGATGTAGTTCACACCTTCCTTGTAGAGAAGCGGAGCGCTGGCGGCAAAAGTCGCGCCGGCCGCGAGGCCGAGCACCAGCAGGCAAGGATGCAGAAGCTTGTTTATGACTGTCTCCGCAACGCCACGCTGGTTAATCAAACGCGCAACCGATCAGAGCGTGCACCGCGTAAATTAAGTTCAAGGCTGGATCGGCGTGCTGTGCAGACCCTGGATATACGAAGCCACCGCTTTCATCTGCGCTGGCGTCAGGCGTGCGGCGATGGTATCCATCATGGGTGATTTGCGGGCGCCACCGGCGAAAGCCTCGAGCTGGCTGACGACGTAATCCGCATGCTGGCCAGCCAGCGCAGGAATCAGCATCGGCCCATTGCCGGCGCCGTCCGGACCGTGGCAGGCGAGGCACGCCGGCACGCCGGACTCCCGGTCACCGCCGCGATAGATGGCTTCGCCGGTTTTTACCAGACTCGGGTCCGCCTCGCCGGTTTTCACCGCCTGACTTGAGAACCAGGCGGCCAGATCCTGCATATCCTGTTTACTCAAAGGCGCGGCCATGCCGGCCATGATAGGGTTTTTGCGCTCACCGGATTTGAAGTGTTGCAGCTCCCGGACGATATAGTCCGCGTTTTGCCCCGCGAGCTTGGGGAACTGCGGACTCACGCTGTTGCCAGTAGCTCCATGACAGGCTGCGCAGGTGGCGGCTTTCTTCTGACCCGCAGCGGCATTGCCCTGAACTGGGGCGACGCTGGTCTGGGCCGCGGGAGCGCTGATCGGAGCCGCAGCAGTCTTGGACTGTGCTGCGACGACAGTACCGCCGATATTGATGCTGAGTGTGAAAACACCCGCCGCGGCCGCGATCATCACAAACTTGTTCATGCGCAACAGCTCCTGGAGGAAAGCGGACGGCGCGGCGACCGTAAGGTATGCTCGCGGAACCCCAAGTCCCGCAGCCGTGCCGCGCAAATGAAGGCTGGATTTTACACCAAGCCCTTGAACCGGCTCTACCGGAACCCCGCCCATGGCCGTTGATTTCCGACAAACCCGTTTCCTGAAAAGCGCTGCCAGCCTCGCGGACTTGCCATCGGACAGCGGCCGCGAAGTGGCCTTCGCCGGCCGCTCCAACTCGGGCAAATCCAGTGCCTTGAACGTCATCGCCGGGGTCAAGGGTCTGGCTCGCGTCAGCAGGACGCCGGGCCGCACCCAGTTGATCAATTTCTTTACGGTCGTGGATGCCTGGCGTTTCGTGGATCTGCCCGGATACGGCTATGCCAAAGTGCCGGATGTGGTACGCGCCAGCTGGAACCGGCTCATGGAGGATTACTTCGGCTCCCGGCAAACTCTCGCGGGCCTGGTGCTGGTGATGGACATTCGCCATCCGCTCACGGATTTCGACTCCCGAATGCTGGCTTGGGTGGCGCCGCTGAACTTGCCGGTGCTGGCCTTGCTCAACAAGGCCGACAAAGTCTCCCGCAGCGCGGCGCTTGGTGTCCAACGCAGTGTAGCGGCTGAACTCGGCGGGCGCGCCCAGGCGCAGGTGTTTTCCGCCCTGTCCGGAGATGGCGTGGAGCGCGCGCGTCAGCTAATCTCTGGCTGGTATGCGGACGGATGAATGTCATGGGCAAAAAGAAACCCCGGCGCCAAAGGGGGAAAACGCCGGGGTTAAGAGCTTCACCCGGCTTGGGGAGACCGGATGGCTTTCCCGCTCAGGGAGGTGAGCGAGGTGAGCACCATTGCGGCGCTCAAAAGGTTTGAAACCTGATCCGGAGAAAAGTTCCGGGAGGCCGCGGATTTTTGCTGTTCACCGTGTCTTTCCAGGATTGGTTTTATTGTCAAATGCGCGCATATGGCCACTGTTGCATCATTAAAACAGGCAACGGAAATCGGCTTGATTTATCGGTATGCCGAATTCAGTGTGGAAAGTGACAGGACAAATTGTTTCTGGATACGATGACTCGCAATGTTGAAACGCAGCGTCCATCTATCGTTTAAAATCAGACCAGACGCGACCCATCCAAGTTGCTTTTAACACTAGCTGGTTTTTGCTACTGACTACAGCACCCCGCTCAGGATCAAGCACATTATTAGCATGATGCCGACCAGCAGAGGACCGATGTAAGCCTTGAGAAAGACCCGCTTGTCTTCCGTACCAAAACGCAAAACCACCATAAAGGCTACCAATAGTACGATCCATGACAGAACCATGATCATCGAGCCTTCGAACACACCCCAGGGCTTCGGGGTAAATCCGTCAATCGCTCCGGCAGAATTCCAGTGTGTGGGGACTGGATTCGGCAGGTGTGGATAAAGCCATGCCGCAATTCACTGCCACGACGCAAAGTCCAATAGCAAAACAAATGCGGGTGAATTTCATGAATGCTCCATTCGGAATTGTGGCACATATATCGTGCCGTGATTGAAATCAATCACACCTCGCAAGATTATTAATACCCCTCATCCAGCTCTTCTGCGCTGCGCAATCACTACTTCGCTTGAAGTCCAGGGCGCACATCCATGTGCGCCTGCTCGGCGGGCGGGTGATTCACCGGATCACCCGCTTTCTCCGCTTCGCCCCGCAAGGGGAGAAGGGACGAGGAAAATAATTACCCCTCACCCTAACTTCTCCCACAAGGGGAGAGGAGATAATGAGGTTGTCCAATTAATGGGCTTCGTCCCAGTTTGATCCCATGCCCACATCCACCACCAGCGGCACTTTGAGTTGTGCGGCACCGGCCATGAGCTTCGGCGCTTCATCCTTCAGCCTATCCAAGGCGTTCTGTTTCACCTCGAACACCAGTTCGTCGTGCACCTGCATGATCATGCGCGCGGCCACGCCGCTTTCCTTGAGCCAATGGTGTACCGCGATCATGGCGCGCTTGATGATGTCGGCGGCGGTGCCTTGCATGGGCGCGTTGATGGCGGTGCGTTCCGCGTACTGGCGCACTTGCACGTTAAGCGCACGGATGTCGGGCAGATACAAGCGCCGGCCGAACACGGTTTCAACGTAGCCCTGTTCGCGCGCGATCTCACGCGTGCGATCCATGAATTTCTTCACACCAGGATAACGCGCGAAATACAGCTCGACATATGCCTGTGCAGCTGCACGCTCGATGCCGAGCTGTTTCGCCAGACCGAAAGCAGACATGCCATATATCAGGCCGAAATTGATGGCTTTCGCCGAGCGGCGCTGGTCGTCGCTGACCTTGTCGGGCGCCACGCCGAAGACTTCCGCGGCGGTGGCACGGTGGATATCCATGCCTTTCTCGAATGCGCCCAGCAGGCCCGCATCACCGGACAGGTGCGCCATGATGCGCAGTTCGATCTGGGAATAATCCGCTGCCAGGATTTTATGACCCTTGGGCGCGACGAACGCCTGACGGATGCGGCGGCCTTCCGCGGTGCGCACCGGAATGTTTTGCAGATTTGGATCCGATGAGGACAGACGGCCGGTGGCGGCGACCGCTTGATGATAAGATGTGTGTACACGGCCGGTTTTCGGATCCACCTGTTCAGGCAGCTTGTCGGTGTATGTGGACTTGAGTTTGTTCAAGCCGCGATATTCCAGGATCACTTTCGGCAAATCAAACTCCGCCGCTAATTCTTCCAGCACGTCTTCGGCGGTGGACGGCTGACCGCCGGGTGTCTTGCGCAGCACTGGCAGGCTCATCTTCTCGAACAGGATGGCCTGCAACTGCTTGGGGGAATCCAGATTGAATTCGTGGCCGGCGAGTTCATGCGCACGTTTTTCCAGCTTGTGCAGGGATTTCGTAATTTCATCGCTTTGCGCCTTGAGCATGGCGGTGTCAATGAGCACGCCGTTTTGTTCCATGTCGAGCAACACAGGCACCAGTGGCATTTCGATGTCCTCGAAGACACTGCGTAGCGTCGGGACGGCGTTCAAACGCGGCCACAGAGTTTCATGCAAGCGCAGGGTGATGTCCGCGTCTTCCGCCGAGTACGGCGTGGCATCTTCGATGCGCACCTGGTCAAAACCGATCTGTTTTGCACCCTTGCCGGCCACGTCCTCGTAGTGGATGGTCTTGTAATCCAGGTATCTCTCGGCGAGTGCATCCATGTTGTGGGCGCCACCCACGCTGTCCAGCACGTAGGATTCCAGCATGGAGTCGTAACGAACACCACGCAATTCCACACCATAATTGCGCAGCACGTGCACGTCGTATTTGATGTGATGACCCAATTTCGCATGCGCCTCGTTTTCCAACAGCGGTTTCAGGCGCTTCAAAACCGCGTCGCGATTCAGTTGTTTCGGGGCATCGGCATAACGATGCGCCAGCGGCACGTAGGCCGCCTCGCCCGCCCGCACCGCGAAGGATAGGCCCACGATTTCCGCCTGCATGTAATTGAGACTCGTGGTCTCCGTGTCGAAAGCAAACAGCCCGGCGGTCTCTAGCTTCTTGAGCCATTTGTCCAGAGTCTTTTCGTCCAGCACGGTTTCGTATTTGGCAGCAAGTTCTGGGTGCTGTGTGCTGGGTGTGGAAGAAGAAACAGAACCCGCGGTACTTGTTTCGGTCTGTGCATCATCACTGCCATCGAGCTGGCGTAACCAGGTTTTGAATTCCAGTCGCGTGTACAGTTCGCGTAGTGCCGCTGTGTCCGGCGCACGCATCGCCAGATCTTCAGGTTTTACCGGCAGCGGCACGTCGCAGCGGATGACTGCCAGTTGGCGTGAGAGCAAAGCCTGCTCTTTCTGGACACGCAGTTTTTCTGGCAACTGTTTCGCGCCACGGATGGAAAGCTCCGGAATTTCATCCAGGCGCTTGTACATATTTTCCATCGTATCGAAATGGGCGAGCAAGGGCGCGGCGGTTTTGGGGCCGATGCCGGACACGCCGGGAATGTTGTCGGAGCTGTCGCCGACCAGGGCCAGATAATCAATGATCTGCTCCGGCCACACGTCGAACTTCTGTTTAACACCGTCCCGGTCCAGCACCGCGCCAGTCATGGTATTCACCAGTGTCACGCGCTCATTCACAAGCTGGCTCATGTCCTTGTCGCCGGTGGAGATCAGCACCGGCTGCCCGGCAACCGCCGCCTGTTGTGCCAGCGTGCCGATCACGTCGTCTGCTTCCACGCCGCTGATCTGCAGCACCGGGAAACCCAGTGCTTTCACCAGTGCATGCAGCGGTTCGATTTGCAGACCCATGTCGTCCGGCATGGGCGGACGATTGGCTTTGTATTCCTGGAACAGCTCATCGCGAAACGTCTTGCCATGCGCGTCGAATACTACCGCCACGCGTTCCGGTTCGTAATCCGCCAGAAGTTTCTTGAGCATGGCGGCTACGCCGCGCACCGCGCCCGTAGGCTCGCCTTTGGAGTTGCTCAGGGGCGGCAGCGCATAAAATGCGCGGTATAAATAAGAGGAGCCATCCACCAGGATGAGGGGTTTCTTTTGGCTGTTTGGCGCGGCTGCACCAGCTTTTGCGGTTTTTGTCATGGCGTAAGTGTAAAGGATGCGGGTTCCCGCACCCGCGGGCGGGGCACTTTCCTGTTTACTCGGCCCATCCCTGGGCCTCGCCCTGCGGGCCTGCCTGCGGCGGTTCAAATTTGTTCCAAACAAATTTGTCGGCGAAAGTACCCAAAGCCATTCCCCCGAAGAGCGGGCCGCGCAAGGCGCGGCTACCCTGCGGGCGCGGAAGCCCGCTCTCTTAATGAGGCTGCGGCCGAAGGGCCGCTCAAATCATCTATTACGGCAACAGGTCTTCATGTGCCATCAAGTCGTCAAGCGTCTCACGCCGACGAATCAGCGTCG
>JBOIAY010000203.1:0-15659 GCA_050739255.1 Gammaproteobacteria bacterium | reverse complement strand
ATGCTGAGCACATCAGCGTGAAACTGAGTGACCGGCGGGTGCTGCCGGCGAAGATCCTTGGAACAAACCCGCAAAGCGATCTGGCCCTGCTCAAGATCAATGCCAGTGGCCTGCCAGTGGCTGCAATCGCTGGCGGCCACGTGCGGGCGGGCCAATGGGTGTTGGCCATCGGCTCGCCATTCGGCTTTGACCATTCCGTGACTGCTGGCATCGTAAGCGCTGAAGGCCGCAACATCGGCGATGAACAATACGTGCCTTACATCCAGACGGATGTACCGATCAATCCCGGCAATTCCAGCGGTCCGCTATTCAATCTATAAGGGCAGGTGGTAGGCATCAATTCCGAAATCTACAGCCGTACCGGCGGGTATCAGGGCGTGTCTTTCGCAATTCCCATCCAGCTCGCCATGAGCGTGGTGCAACAACTGCGCGAGCACGGTCATGTAATTCGCGGGTGGCTGGGCGTGAGCATTGTGGACGTGGCCCCGGATGAAGCCGATTCCCTGCATCTGTCCCGCCCCGAAGGCGCGCTGGCGCGCAAGGTACTTGCCGCAAGTCCCGCCGCCTGCGCCAGTCTTAAAACCGACGATGTGTTTCTGAGCTACAACGGCATGAATGTTGTGAGCTCCGAGACGCTGCCGCCACTGGTGGGCAGCACTGCGGTGGGGCAGGCTGTTCCCCTGATCGTGTTGCGGGGCGGACTTCGGCAAGCCCTGAGCGTGAAAATCGGCATCTTGCCTGCGCGTGAAGCCGAAACCAGGGAATCAGCCGCGGTTGATAGTCGCGATGTAGAGTTTGATTCGCTGGGTCTGGCCGTGCGCTCGCTGACCGAAAGCGAACGCCGCCAGTCCAAGCTGAAAGACAGGGGTGTGGTGGTGGATCAGGTGGCAAATGGTCCTGCGCGGCGTGCCGGGTTCGAGCCCGGCGACGTGGTGCTGATGGTAAATGGCACGCTGATAAACAGTCCATGCCAGTTCGGGCAACTCGAAAAGCAGTTGCCTGCCAAGCAGCCGGTTCCGATACTGGTGCAACGGTCTGATGAAACCCTGTTCCTGCCTTTACAGGCGGGCCGTGGATGAGCCATTCACTGACACTGTATTACCGTGCCGGCTGTCACCTCTGCGAACAGATGCTTGCGGAGATTTACGCGCTGCACGGAGAAGACCTGCCAATCCGCTTGGTGGATGTGGACTCTGATGCGGCCTTGAAGCTGCGTTATGGCTTGAAGGTGCCGGTGCTTACTGGGGGAGATGCGATTCTGAGTACGGGCAAGCTTGATCGGGGTCGTTTGGAGGATTACCTCAGCATCCGCTGAGAGCGGGTCTTTAGCCGGTATAATGCGCCGCGCACTTGACCACCCGTGGACAATGCGGTCGGGAATGCAGTGGCTGTCAAAGGACATTCCTTTACCGAGAATACATTTGAGAAATTTTCAGTAACCTACTGAATTATAATACTATTAAACACCATTCCGAGTGCCCCCTTTCCCGTGGACATGCAGAACCTGCGTAACTTTTCCATCATCGCCCATATCGATCACGGCAAATCCACCCTCGCGGACCGTTTCATCCAGATCTGCGGCGGCCTGAGCGAACGCGAGATGGAAGAGCAGGTGCTGGATTCCAATCCCATCGAGCGGGAGAGGGGTATCACCATCAAGGCCCAGAGCGTCTCACTCCAATATTCAGCAAAAAACGGCCAAACCTACCAGCTCAATTTCATTGATACTCCAGGCCATGTGGATTTTTCCTATGAGGTTTCCCGTTCCCTGGCCGCCTGCGAAGGTGCCTTGCTGGTGGTGGATGCGTCCCAGGGTGTGGAAGCCCAAAGCGTGGCCAATTGTTACACCGCGCTGGAGCAGGGACTCGAAGTAATGCCGGTCATCAACAAGATTGACCTGCCCAATTCCGAGCCGGACAAGGTCGCCACCGAGATCGAGGAAATCATCGGCATCGAGGCCCGGAATGCGCTGCGCGTGAGTGCCAAAACAGGAGCGGGAGTGGCTGAACTACTGGAAGAACTGGTACGGCGCATTCCGCCACCCACGGGCAATCCACAAGGGCCGTTGCAAGCGCTCATCATTGATTCGTGGTTCGACAATTTCGTGGGCGTCGTATCCCTGGTGCGCGTGATGCACGGCAGCCTCAGGCGGCGTCAGAAGATACTGGTCATGTCCACGGGCCGGTCTCATGAGGTGGACCGTGTGGGCATTTTCACTCCCAAGATGCGTGACAAGGATGAATTGGCCACCGGCGAAGTGGGCTATGTGATCGCTGGCGTGAAGGAGATTGACGGCGCGCCGGTGGGCGATACCCTGACCGACGCCAACAAACCCTGCGGCGCGCCCTTGCCGGGTTTCAAGCAGGTACAGCCACGGGTGTTCGCCGGCGTATTTCCAGTACGCTCCGACGATTACGAGGATTTCCGCGAGGCGCTCAAGAAACTGCGTCTCAACGATTCGGCCCTGCACTTCGAACCGGAGACCTCTACGGCCCTGGGCTTCGGATTCCGCTGCGGCTTCCTCGGCCTGCTGCACATGGATATCGTGCAGGAGCGGCTGGAACGGGAATACAACCTGGAATTGATCACCACTGCTCCCACGGTGATTTACGAAGTACTTACCACGGCAGGCGCAATCCTGTATGTGGACAATCCGTCCAAATTGCCACCCGTGGACAGAATAGGCGAAATCCGTGAACCCATCATCACCGCCAATATCCTGGTACCGCAACAATATTTGGGGTCCGTGATTACATTGTGCGAGGAGAAACGCGGCGTACAAAAGAAGATGATCTATCACGGTGCACAGGTGATATTGACCTACGAGCTGCCCATGAACGAGGTGGTGATGGATTTCTTCGACCGTCTCAAATCCGTGAGCCGCGGCTATGCTTCGTTCGATTACAGTTTCGCGCGTTTCCAGGCGGCCCCACTGGTGAAACTGGACCTGCTCATCAACGGCGATCGGGTGGATGCACTGTCCTGTATCATCCACAAGAACCATGCTTACACCCGCGGGCGCGAGCTGTGTGAGAAAATGCAGGAACTCATCCCGCGGCAGATGTTCGAAGTGGCGATCCAGGCTGCCGTGGGCTCGCATATCATCGCACGCTCCACGGTCAAGGCCCTGCGCAAGAACGTGACCGCCAAGTGTTACGGCGGCGACGTCACCCGCAAACGCAAACTGCTGGAAAAGCAGAAAGCGGGCAAGAAGCGCATGAAGCAGATCGGCACGGTTGAAATTCCCCAGGAAGCGTTTCTGGCGATCCTGCATGTGGGCAAAAAACAATAGCCGCACACCACTAAAATCGAGAAGTACATCATGAGTTATTTTGAAAGCATACTGACCCTGGCCACCATCCTGGCTGGCCTCATCTGGCTGGTGGATGCAGGATTGTTTGCCGGAAAGCGGCGTATGAGATCCCAAAGGGTGGATGCCGCGGCGGTGGAGGGAGCACAGAAAGCTAAAGCTCAAAAGCTCCGTGATCCGGTACTGGTTGAATACGCCAAATCGTTTTTCCCGGTACTCCTGATCGTGCTGCTGTTGCGTTCTTTCGTGGCAGAACCGTTCCATATCCCATCCTCGTCCATGGTGCCAACGCTGCTCGTGGGGGATTTCATCCTCGTCAACAAGTTCGATTACGGCTTGCGCCTGCCGGTAGTCCATACCAAGATCCTCCCCATCGGCGAGCCGAAGCGGGGCGATGTACTGGTTTTCCGTTATCCTGAAGCCTCGGCGCGCCAGTTCTGCCGGCAGAATCCCTTGTGTATGGGAACCGGAGGCATGCGTGAGGTGGAATCATCCGCGGGAGTGGACTACATTAAGCGGGTGATAGGGCTGCCGGGGGATCACATCGTTTATCGCGGCGGAATCCTGACTATCAACGGCGTCCGCATTCCGGATCAGGCGCTCGGGCTATATCGCGAGAGCGATGCGCTGGGTGCAAGCGTGCAAGAGGAGAAATTTGGCGACGAGACCCATGATATTCTATCCTTTGATGGCCAGACGGGGCCGGACGGTAACTGGGCTGTGCCGCAGGGAGAATATTTCATGATGGGAGACAATCGAAACAACAGCTTTGATAGCCGTTATTGGGGATTTGTCCCCGAGAAGGACATCGTCGGCAAGGCTTTTTTCATCTGGCTCAATATTGATGCGTTCCATAATTCCGCACTCTGGCATCGGATCGGCAAAGTGATCCACTGATTCTGACAGCCGGATACTTATGTTATCCGCTTTGGAGAGACCACATGAATAGCAAGCAACATCAAACCGGCCTGACACTTATCAGCTGGATCATTCTGATTCTGCTGGTTGCATTTGTCTTCTGGTTCGGTTTCAGCCTGTTTCCGCTTTACATGCAGTACTATTCCATCAATTCTGTCGTGCAAAAGAAGGCGCAACAAATCACCACGGGGGAAATGCCGCAACAGATATTGCATAGCATGGATATGACTTTCACGATCAACGGTGTGCAGGATCCGGACCTGACTCCGGAGAAGGTGGTGACTATTGTTCCATCTGCAAATGGAAACGGACTTATCCTCACTCTCGATTATGACGCTCGCACCAGCTTCCTTGGCAACGTGTATCTGCTGGTTCATTTTCACAAGGTCTATCGGGCTACGCCCCATTGAGTAATCCGCTCCAGCGGCTTGCAACGGAGCTTGCTTATCGCTTCCGTGATCCGCAGTTGCTGTGGCAGGCTCTGACCCACCGCAGTGCCGGTGACAAGAACAACGAACGCCTTGAATTCCTCGGTGATGCGCTGTTGAATGCCGTGATTTCGTCGGAATTGTTCCAACGACACGCGCAGCTTGATGAGGGCGCGTTGACGCGGATGCGTGCCAGTCTGGTGAATCAGGATGCCCTGGCGGCAGTCGCACATGACATTGACCTCGGTGAATCTCTGCGCCTCGGACCCGGCGAACTCAAAAGCGGCGGCCAGCGGCGTGGTTCCATTCTGGCCGACGCTCTGGAAGCGATATTGGGCGCTGTGTATCTCGACAGTGGATTTGACAGCGTGCAAACCGTTATTTTGCATCTGTTCAACAAGCGTCTTTTGAACCCTGTCCCCAGTGAGGCGCTCAAGGACAGTAAAACCCGATTGCAGGAGATATTGCAGGCACGCGGCCTGCCGCTGCCAGCGTACAGCGTTGAAACCGTGACCGGACAATCCCATCAGCAAGTGTTCCATGTGAATTGTACGGTGGTGGCCATGAACATCAGCGCGCAGGGCGTTGCAGGCAGCCGCCGCGCAGCCGAACAGGAAGCCGCGCGACGCGTGCTTGAGTTGTTGCCGCATGCCTGAAATTGGGTTCCGCAGCGGGTTTATCGCATTGGCAGGTCGCCCGAACGTGGGCAAATCCACGCTGCTCAATGCCCTGGTGGGCGCCAAGATCAGCATCGTCACCTCCAAGCCCCAGACCACGCGGCGCCGCATCCTGGGCATTCATACCACGGCCCAGGCCCAATATATTTTCGTGGACGCGCCCGGCTTGCATCAGGAAGTCAGGCGTGCTGTCAACCGGCACATGAACCGTGCAGCCCTCCATGCCATCGCGGATGCAGATGTGGTGCTACTGGTGGTGGAAGCGGACCACTGGACCAAAGACGACGATCACGCCCTGTCCTGTTGCGTGAGACTGGAACGACCACTGGCGCTGGCGGTGAACAAGATTGACAGACTCGGAGCGCGCTCCGCACTGCTACCGTATCTGGATAGCATTCAGAGCAAGGCGGATTTCCGATTCATTGTGCCGGTGTCCGCGAGCACCGGAGAAAATCTCCCGGAACTCGAGGCCCAGATCAAGACGCTGTTGCCGGAAGCCCCGCAGCTTTTCCCGGAAGGCCAGCTCACGGATCAGGATGGCGCGGTACGCGCCGCGGAATGCGTACGTGAGAAGCTGACCCAGGTGCTGGAACAGGAGTTGCCGTATTCCACCGCCGTGGGTGTGGAGGAATACAAGCTGAAAAATGGCGTCCTGCATGTCGGCGCCATCATCTGGGTGGAGCGTGAGGGTCAGAAGGCCATTGTCATTGGCCACAAGGGTGGCATGCTCAAGGAAATTGGACGGGCAGCACGCGTGGAACTCGAGCAAGCTACCGGGAACAAGGTGTTTCTGCGTGTATGGGTGAAAGTACGCGATCACTGGACCGATGACGAGCGCGCACTGCGGGCCTTCGGGCTGGGGGACACGTGAGAGCCGCAGAGCGGGTGATGCTGACGCCGGCGTATGTGCTGCACCAGCATGACTGGCGTGAAACCAGCCGTGTGGTGGAAATCCTGAGCCGCGATCACGGACGGTTGGGGGTGGTGGCGCGCGGCGCGCGGCGGGCCAAATCACCATGGCGTGCGCTGCTGCGCCCTTTCCAGCCGCTGTTGGTGTCCTGGATGGGTGGCGGTGAACTGGCGACACTCATCGGCGCTGAACCGGGCGCCGCGTCCCATTCGCTCTCCGGACGGGCCTTGTTGAGCGGTTTCTATATGAACGAGCTGCTGCTGCGGTTGTTGCCGCGTCAGGATCCGCATTCTGAATTGTTCAACCAATATGCTGATGCGTTGGGCCGGCTCATGCAAAACACCAGCCTGGCTTTGCGTCTGTTCGAGAAGCACCTGTTGACGGGCTTGGGGTACGGGTTGAACCTGGAGCGCGATGCCATCTCGGGCCAGTGGGTGCAAGCGGATGCCGTGTACCACTATGAACCCGAGCAGGGTCTGGTGCGCGTTGCGGCCAATGCCGGTTCCGGAGTGCAAGTGAACGGCAGTACCCTGTTGGCCCTGGCCGCAGAAAGACTGGAGCAAGCCGAGGCCTTGCGCGAGGCGCGCCGGCTGTTGCGGGCCGTACTAGATCAACTTCTGGGTGAACGCCCGCTCAAGACCCGCGAAGTGATGCGTGCGTTTGGGAAGAAAGTGGTTTAAGAGAATAATAGTGAGTTGCCATTTCAAGAGGCGCGCAGGATGCCGCAGCTGATTCAGCTTGGCGTCAATATTGATCACGTGGCCACACTGCGGCAGGCCCGCGGCACACGTTATCCCGATCCTGTGGAAGCCGCGCGGCTGGCGGAAAACGCAGGCGCCGACAGCATTACCGTGCATTTGCGCGAGGACCGCCGCCACATCCAGGAACGCGACGTGCAACTGCTGCGCACGCTGCTGCAAACCCGGATGAACCTGGAAATGGCGGCTACCGCCGACATTGTGAAATTAGCCTGCGAACTGCGGCCGGAGGATTGCTGTCTGGTGCCGGAACGGCGCAAGGAACTTACCACAGAAGGTGGTCTGGACGTGTGTGCGCAACGTGAGTCGCTGGCACCGACGTGTGCGCAACTGGCGGACGCGGGCGTACGTGTTGCCCTGTTCATTGATCCGCAGCCAGAACAGATTGAAGCGGCTGCATTCCTGAAGGTGCCGGTGGTGGAATTGCATACCGGCCGTTATGCGGATGCCGTGGATGGACGTCTGCAGGCGCAGGAACTGTTTCGTCTGCGGGAAGCCGCACAGCGGGCCGCACAACTGGGGTTGGAAGTACACGCGGGTCACGGTTTGCACTACCACAATGTCAAACCGGTGGCTGGCATCCCGATCATCACCGAACTCAACATCGGCCACAGCATCATCGCACGCGCCGTCATGGCGGGTTTGCCCGAAGCGGTGCGCGAAATGAAGCAACTCATGCAGGATGCACGCAGCGCATGATCTTTGGCATCGGCACCGACTTGGTGGAAGTGCGCCGTATCGAGCAGGCGTGGCGGCGCTTTGGTGGGCACTTCGCCCGCCGCATTCTCATGCCCGAGGAGATGGAAGGCTTGAAGGGCAGCAGGAATCCGGTGCGCTTTCTCGCCATGCGCTTTGCCGCCAAGGAAGCTACTGTCAAGGCGCTGGGCACCGGCTTTCGCCACGGCATGTGGCTGCGGGACACCGGCAGTATTCCGGATATCCGGGGCAAACCCTGTGTCATCTTCTCGGCACGTGGCCAGGCGTTGCGCGAACGCCTGGGTGCCGGCGAAGCCTTCGTTAGTCTCAGCGATGAAGCCGGGATGGTGCTGGCATTCGCCGTGATTCTCAGGAACCCGCCGCCAGCTTGACATCGAGATTGCCAAGTTGGGTGATAGTGTTGCGCACCTCCGCGACGAGCTGCGTGATCAAAAGCGGGACTCCCGTTTCCTGCCCGTCGCGAAGATAATTTTCCAGCCGCTCGCACACGTCGCGCAGACCGATCAATTTGCAAAAGGCCGCAGAACCACTCAATTTGTGTACCTGTTCCTTGAGTTGTGGGAAATCGCGATTCCGCCAGGCGGCTTCGATAGTCTGGCATTGCATGGGCAGGTCTTCCATAAGCATCTGACGTATCGAGGGGCGCAGTCCGGCAATAACCGCCTGCATATCTTCCGGAGCTCGTGGTTCTGACCGGGCCGTTTTCGGTCTGGCTGTGGCGCCCGGCCGTATATATTTCAGCACGGTTTCGCGCAATGCATCTTCTTCCAGGGGTTTCGTCAGCCAGTCCACCAATCCATATTCGGCGAGGATTTCGGCGGATTCCTGATTGCACGTGGCGGAGAGCGCAATGATAGGGATGGCCAGATGCGCGGACAGTCCTGCTTTGAGCCGTTTCGCCACCTGCCAGCCATCCTCGCCCGGCATGTGCATGTCCAGCAATACCAGGTCAACGGAGTGATCAATCACCAGGTTCAGGACTTCCTGTCCGGTTTTTGCTTCCAGAACATTCGCGCCGTATTTTTCCAGCAATATGCGCGCCAAAAGGCGGTTGATGCGGTTGTCATCGGCGACGAGGACCTTGAGTCCCAGGAGGATCTGGTCCCCAGCGCCCGCTTCGGCAGGAGCGCTGGCCGGCGCCCCTTCTAGCAAGCGACCCAATTGTTCTCCAAGCGCCGCTTCGGTAATGGATTTCGGCAGACAGGGTCCGGCAATCCGCCGGCTGATATCCGCCTGCACCTCTGCATTCACCGAGTTCACCAGCGCCAGTGCCGGGAATCCCGTCGCGGCGCCTGTCAGCAGGGTACCCAGCGCGCTCGGTTCACGCAGGTCGGCGTAACCCAGGGAAAGCAGGAGTGCGGAATAGGTGTCCCGCGGGTTGCGTGTCTGCAACAGCTCCCGCAATTGTTGCTCGCTGCTGACCGGGTGAGATTCCCAACCCAGGCGCTCAAGGCGTGCGAGCAGTGCGCCGGCGGCTTGTGCCTGCGGTTCGTACACCAGCAGTGGTTTGCGTTTACCCGGCTTCGGAGTGGACAGCAGGGATTCAGGCGGTGCGGCGCCATCGAGTGCAAATGTCAGTGACACGTGAAACTCACTGCCGCGGCCCGGGACGCTGGTCAAGGTCAGGGAACCACCCAACTGTTCGATCAGTTTATTGGTGATATACAAGCCCAAACCGGCACCGCCATGCTGTCTGTTGGCGGAACCGTATATCTGAAAGAAAGGCTCAAACAACCGCCACTGGTCCTGTTCGCGGATACCAATGCCGGTATCAATAATTTGGATTTCCGCATCAATTTTGCCCGGTCCGTGCGGTTTGCTGCGGGACCGAATGACGATGCTGCCGGCATCGGTGAATTTGACGGCATTCATGACCAGATTGCTCAAGACACGGGTCAGCAGCAACCGGTCACCCAATAGCGGCCGGTCAGCGTCGCCCTCGATATGCAGCACCAGTTCAAGTTGTTTGGCATACGCTTCCATGGCGCTGATCTGCACGATTTCCTCCAGCAGGTCACGCAGCAGGAATGCACACATCTGAATATCTGGTTTGTTGGTTTCGAGGTGGGCTGCACTCAGCACGTTATCCAGCAGCGCCAGCAGCATGCTTGCCGATTGACGGATAACGGCGAGGTAATTGCGCTGACCGTCATCGAGCGGTGTCTTGGTCAGCAGATCGCTGAAACCCAGCACGGCATTCATTGGGGTGCGGATTTCGTGGCTCATGTTGGCCAGGAATTCCGATTTGACCCGGCTCGCTTCCACCGCACGCTTGCGGGCCAGGCCCAGCTCCACGCTTTTTATCTCCATTTCCTCGAGCGTGCCACGTAGTTCCGATGTAGCCTGATCCACCTGCTCCTGCAGTTCCTGCTGTGAGCGCCGGGCATTGGTGGCCATTTGATTGATGCCTTGTTCGAGCCGGCCGAGCTCGCCGCCGGAGACTTCCGGCACCCGTATGGAATGATCGCCCGAGCTGAAGCGCCTGACCATGGCGATGATGCGTCCGATAGGCGTAACAACGCTGCCGCTGATAACCAGCGCCAGCAGGATGCTGAACGCGAGGCAAATCAGAAGGATGAGGCCGCCGTTCACAATGATCTGCGCCAGGCGTTCAGCAAAATGCACTTCCGATAATTTTACCGTCACGCCACCCAGAATCTTGTCTGCAACGGCCGGTGACGGCGCTTGCGTAGTGCTTTGTTTCGTCAGTCCACCTGATTCACCGGCATACACCGGTTGCAAAGTAATGGGCTGGGTGAATATCAGTAGGTCTTTGAATCCTGCTTCGGCGATGATTCTGTGGGCGATACTGTATATCAGCCCGTGTCCCTGTGGTATGGAATGAGCGACTTGGGCAAGGATATGACCGCCTGTGTCGGTGATCGTGACTGATTCGATGTCTTCTTCCCGAGTAGTGCTTCGCGCCAGCGCGCGCAGAACCTCCGGGTTATTGGTGAGCAAGCCGTATTCACTGGTTTGCGCGAGTTGATTCACTATCGCGCGACCCAGCGCCGAGCGGGAGGATTTTAAATCATGCACCCGGCTGTGGATGAAATATGCGCCCAGCACCACGCCCAGACTGATGGTAGGCAGCAATGCGAGCAACAGTACGCGGTTGCGAATGCCCCAGTTGCGGATCATGCCTCGTCCCCGGATGTGTGCGATGCCGCAGGCTTGCAGTCGGGCAGCGATAACAGGGCAGTAAGGATACGGATTCTCATTAGCCTGTAGCCGGTTCGAAGGTCGGGTTATGGTGCGGTTTTTCACTTCCGCGGTCAAAGGTCTCGGCCGTAGTTGCGTCGGTTTGCTACACTGGCGGCCCGGGATTGCAGGGTAGCGCATGAACGTTCTGGCTTTCGATATCGAGACCATTCCGGACGTGGACGCGGGCCGGCGGCTGTATGGTCTTCAGGGTCTTTCGGACGAGGACACGGCGCGCGCCATGTTCCATCAGCGCCGCCAGGAGACCGGTGGCAGTGAATTCCTGCCGCTGCATCTGCACCGGGTGGCGGCCATCGCCATTGCCCTGCGGCGCGGTGACGATTTCAAACTCTGGTCCCTGGGCGCACCCGAAGCGGGGGAGGCAGAACTGATCGCGCGCTTTTACGAGGGCCTGGATAAATTCAGCCCCGATCTGGTGTCCTGGAACGGCGGCGGTTTTGATTTGCCGGTGCTGAATTACCGCGCCCTGCGTCACGGCATTGCCGCGCCGCGCTATTGGGAAACGGGCGAGACGGAAACCAGTTTCCGCTACAACAATTACCTGTCCCGTTTTCACTGGCGGCATACCGATCTTATGGATGTGCTGGCGGGCTTCCAGTTGCGCGGCGCCCCCCCCCTCGATGAGATAGCCCAAAATTGTGGCCTGCCAGGGAAATTGGGCATGCACGGCAGCAAGGTATGGGAGGCGTATCTGGCCGGGCAGATAGGCCGTATCCGGGATTACTGTGAAACCGATACGCTCAATACCTACCTTATATATCTGCGTTTTGAACTGATGCGCGGACGCATGGACGCGCAAAGGTATCGCGGTGAATGCGCTCGTGTACGTGAGGCCCTTACCCGTGCGGGCAAGCCGCATCTTGCCGAGTTTCTGGCTGCATGGCCGCTGCAATCCGACCAGGTACCGGGCAGCTGATGCGTGCCGCACTCGCGGTGCACGAATCCGGCTATCGTTTGGTATCCACCAGCGTGCTGGACTTGTTCCCGCACACGGCCAATATGGAAACCTTGGCCGTGTCGGAGAAAGCCGCATGAGCCTCGGTCCGCTGATGGTGGATCTGGCGGGTACGGTAGTAAGCGCTGAAGACCGGGAAGTACTCAGTCATCCGCTGGTGGGTGGCGTAATCCTGTTCACCCGCAATTACACTGATCCCGCTCAACTCACCACCTTGGTATCCACCATTCATGAGTTACGCGTGCCGCCGTTGCTGGTTGCGGTGGATCAGGAAGGCGGACGGGTGCAACGTTTCCGCTCAGGGTTTACCGCACTGCCACCGGCGCGACTCTTTGGACGGCTTTATGATCGCGATGCCAGCACCGGCTGCCGGCTCGCCGAAAGCACCGCGTGGCTGATGGCGGCAGAGCTGCGCTCCGCGGGTCTGGACCTGAGTTTCGCGCCGGTGCTGGATCTTGATTATTCCGTGAGCGGCGTCATCGGCGACCGCGCCTTGCATCATGTGGCCGATACCGTGGTTGAACTGGGCCGCGCCTGGCTGCTGGGGATGCGCCGCGCCGGCATGGCGGCTACCGCCAAGCATTTTCCCGGCCACGGCGCGGTGCCGGGTGATTCCCATCACATGCTTCCGGTGGACGGACGCTCACTTGATGAAATCCGTCGCCATGATCTGAAACCTTTCGAGCGCCTCATGCGTCTTGAACTGCCGGCAATCATGATGGCCCACGTGGTGTATCCGGAAATGGACACGCTGCCCGCGAGCCTGTCGCGACACTGGATCGAACGCGAGCTGCGCGAGCGAATGGGCTTCGACGGCGCGGTCTTCTGCGACGATCTGAGCATGCGTGGTGCGGCCGGCGCGGGTAACTATCTGGAGCGTGCCCGTACGGCGCTAGATGCGGGCTGCGACATGCTGCCGGTTTGCAATAACCGCCCAGGCGTCATGGCCATCCTCGAAGGGCTCGGTGAGTACACTCATCCGATGAGCCAGTGGCGGCTGGCGCGCCTGCACGGCCGCGAGGAAATTTCTTGGGAAGAACTGCATGCCAGCCGCGAGTGGCGCGAAGCGCGTACGGCGCTGGAGAGCCATTATGCCCGCAGCGAATTCAAGCTGGAAACCTGAACATGACGGATTCACTCGAAGAAGTGCGGCGCGTGCAGCAGGAGGCAGAACTGGTGCATTCCGAGCAGGTAGTGGACAGTGCCACCGTCCGGCTTGCGGAAGAAATCACCCAGGTACTGTCTGACAGCAACCCGCTGGTGTTGTGCGTCATGATCGGCGGCCTGATTCCTGCCGGCTGGCTCTTGCCCAAGTTGCATTTCCCCTTGCAACTTGATTATGTACACGCCACACGTTATCGGGGGGATACCGGGGGTCACGAGTTGACGTGGCGCATGCGGCCTTCCATTTCAGTGCGTGACCGCGTGGTGCTGCTGGTGGACGACATCTTCGACGAAGGCGTGACCTTGTCGCGTATCGTCCACGATTGCCGCAGCCTGGGCGCACGTCAGGTATTTACCGCGGTGCTGGTGAAGAAACTCCATGATCGTGCCCGCAACAGTATGCACCCGGACTTTGCTGGATTGACCGCGCCCGACCGTTACCTGTTTGGTTGTGGCCTAGACTATAAAGGCTACCTGCGTAATTTGCCTGCAATCTATGCCATACCCGGACTACCAGTACACGGAACACAACATGACTGACTTGGCCATCATCGGCGGCACCGGACTGACTTCTCTCAACGGCCTCGAAATCACCCGCCAGGAAGTGGTGTACACACCTTACGGTGAACCCTCGTCGCCGCTCACCCATGGTCGGCTCGCAGGCCGTGAGGTGGTGTTTTTGCCGAGGCACGGGCATGCCCACACCATACCGCCGCATCGCGTGAACTACCGCGCCAACATTTGGGCCTTGAAGAGCATTGGCGTACGCGAGGTGCTGGCGGTGGCCGCCGTGGGCGGCATCCGCACCGATATGCAGCCGGGCTGGATCGCGTTTCCGGATCAGATCGTTGATTATACTTATGGCCGCGCGCACACATTTTTTGAGCAGGATCTGGAGCGGGTGATTCATGTGGATTTCACCCGGCCTTACGACGAAACTCTGCGTGAGAAACTGATTGCAGCGGCCCATACAGCGAAACTGCAATTCGTGGCCGGCGGAACCTACGGCGCAACGCAGGGACCGCGACTCGAAACCGCGGCAGAAATCCACCGCATGGAACGGGACGGCTGCGATCTCGTTGGCATGACCGGCATGCCGGAAGCCGCGCTGGCACGTGAGCAGCAGCTTGTCTACGCCTGTTGCGCTGTCATCACCAACCGCGCCGCCGGGAAAAGCCGTGAGAATATCCATGCGGAAATCGAGATTTATCTCAAGCAGGCGATGGACCAGGTGCGACTGCTGCTGGAAGCGCTGTTACGGAAGTTGTGACTCGATTGCCCTTTCCATGCTAAGGATGACCTGCTTCTACAAGAGCCGGTGGCCAAGAGATGGATTCGCCCGTTTCTTGGAGCCGATGAGTTTATCAATGGTGAAACACGTTGGTGCCTATGGCTAGAGGGTATATCGCCACAGGAGCTGCGCGAGTTGCCGGAAATCTCGCGCCGAGTCGCAGCTGTCAAAAATCACCGCTTGGCCAGTCAGCGCCCGACGACACGGGAATTAGCTGCCTATCCAACCCTGTTTGGCGAAATCCGCCAACCCAAGAGAAATTATATTCTGGTACCTAGACACTCCTCCGAGAGGCGTGAGTACATTCCTTTCGGATTCCTCAATCCCGAAGTTATTTGTGGCGATAGCAACCTGTGCATACCGGATGCTGGTCGATACGAATTCGGTATCATGTCGAGCCGTATGCACATGGCGTGGGTTAAATATGTATGCGGACGTTTAGAGAGCCGATATCGTTATACCAATCAAATCGTTTACAACAATTATCCCTGGCCGATGGATGCGACGGAAAAGCAGAAATCAGCCGTGGAACAGTCAGCACAGGGCGTATTGGATGCGCGCACACAATTCCCCGAGGCTTCGTTGGCCGATCTTTACGATCCCCTATCCATGCCGCCGGCATTGCGCGCAGCGCATGCAGCGCTGGACCGCGCCGTGGATGCGGCCTATGGCAAAAAAGATTTCAAATCCGACGCCGAGCGTGTGGCCTTTCTGTTTGATCTTTATCAGAAATACACCACGCTGCTACCAGCGGCCGAGAAGCGAAAACGCCAACGCGCAAAAAGAAAATAATCGGTAGGGTGCGGTTTGCACCAATATCACCTCGTGGGAGCGGTATCCGATGTACAGGGATGTACAAGTGCTGCGGGAGGCGTGGATGCCGTAAGCAGCCCGGCCGCGATTGGTTTTTGGAGCAATCAGGAATCGCGGCGAGTATCGCCGCTCCCACAAAAGCAACAATTATGGTGCGCAGGCGTACCTTACTTCATTTGTCGCCAGAGCTGATCGGCGAAAATTACGCCGTGATAATCCACCGGCAGGCCGGCGATGTGCAGCGCCTCGGCGGTCCAGGTGTTGCAGGTGTGGAAAGCGTCATACGACAGTCCCGAAGCATAGAACTCGCTGTCCGCATCCGGTCCAGGTGCCAATGTTTCGAGCTTGCCGGGCGCGCCGGTTTGCAGGGAATGAGCCAGATAATCATCGAGGCGCTGTAGCCCGGCTCGTGAAACTGATACCACGCGGAGCTTCACGGCACTTGAATAGCAGGCGCGCGGCGGAGTGTCGCAGGTCTCGACCAACACCACGCTGC
>JBOIAY010000202.1:0-7806 GCA_050739255.1 Gammaproteobacteria bacterium | reverse complement strand
CGCCCGGCGCCAAGGCCTTCGTGGACGTGGGTAGCACGGTCAAGGAAGGCGACACCTTGTGCATCATCGAGGCCATGAAGATGATGAACCAGATTGAAAGCGACAAAACTGGCATCGTCAAAGCGATTCTGGCCAACAACGGTGATCCGGTGGAATTCGGTCAGCCGATAATCATCATCGAGTAAGCCGCCATTTCCGCCAAGTCCACAACCCGGGCACCCGCCATGCTCGACAAAATCGTGATCGCCAACCGCGGCGAGATCGCTTTGCGCATTCTGCGCGCCTGCCGCGAGCTGGGCATCAAGACCGTAGCGGTGCACTCCACCGCCGACCGGGATCTGAAACATGTGCGACTGGCCGACGAATCGGTTTGCATCGGGCCGGCGGCGTCTTCGGAAAGTTACCTCAATATGCCGGCGATCATCAGCGCCGCGGAAGTCACCGACGCGGTGGCCATCCATCCTGGTTACGGTTTCCTGGCGGAGAACGCCGACTTTGCCGAGCGCGTGGAAAAAAGCGGTTTCATTTTCATCGGTCCGCGCCCGGAAACCATCCGCCTCATGGGCGACAAGGTCTCTGCTAAACACGCCATGCGTGATGCGGGTGTGCCAACGGTGCCCGGCTCTGACGGCGCCCTGACTGGCGATTCCAAGCAAGCGGTAGCGGCCGCGCGAAAAATTGGCTATCCGGTAATCATCAAGGCTTCGGGCGGCGGCGGCGGCCGCGGTATGCGCGTGGTGCACAGTGAAGCGGCGCTGGTCTCGGCCATCAATATGACCAAGGCGGAAGCCAAAGCCGCGTTCGGCAACGACGCAGTGTACATGGAAAAATTTCTGGAGCGCCCCCGGCATGTCGAATTCCAGGTGCTGGCGGACGGCGAAGGTAACGCAGTGCATCTGGGCGAACGCGACTGCTCCATGCAGCGCCGCCACCAGAAAGTCATCGAGGAAGCCCCCGCGCCGGGCATCACCGAAAAACAGCGCCGCACCATGGGCGAGCGCGTGGCCGAAGCCTGCGAGAACATCAACTATCGCGGCGCGGGCACATTCGAATTTCTCTACCAGGACGGCCAGTTCTTTTTCATCGAGATGAACACCCGCGTGCAGGTGGAGCATCCGGTCACGGAGTTGATCACCGGCATAGATATTGTAAAGTGGCAGTTGATGATTGCTGCCGGCAAGCCGTTCACGCTCAAGCAGAAAGACATCCAGATCAAGGGCCACGCCTTCGAATGCCGCATCAACGCGGAAGACCCGAAAAAGTTCACACCCTCGCCCGGACTCATCACCCGCTGGCATGCACCCGGCGGACCCGGCATCCGCGTGGACTCGCACGCCTACACCGGCTACACCGTACCGCCGTATTACGATTCGCTCATCGCTAAAATCATCGCCTATGGCGATGATCGTGCATCGGCGTTGGCACGCATGCGCACCGCACTGATGGAAATCGTGGTGGAAGGCATCAAGACCAACATCCCGCTACACCAGGAATTGTTCAGCGACTCGGCCTTCATCGCCGGCGGCACGAACATTCATTACCTGGAAAAGAAACTGGGGCTGTAATTAAGAAAGTGCTGAGTTCTGTGTGCTGAGTCCGAGATGGAGTGCCTTCTTACATACACAGCACACAGTACTATTTTATGAATTGGCTCCAATTAGAAATGATACTTTGCGCGCTGGACACGGAACGTGTCGAAGCGGCGCTGCTCAATGCCGGAGCTCTCGCGGTAACATTTACCGATGCTGCAGACGAACCGCTGTACCAAACCGATCCCACACAATTCCGCCTCTGGTCACAAGCGCGCGTCACCGGTCTGTTTCCTTCCAAAACCGACCCCGACGCGGTGCATGCGGTGCTCATGTCGGTTTTCTCCAATCTGCCACCGCATCAGTTCACGACACTCGAAGATTGCGAATGGTCGCGGAAATGGCTGAAAGAATTCAAACCCATGCGTTTCGGCAAGCGCTTGTGGGTCTGTCCCACGACCTATGCGCCCCCAGATCCGTCGGCCGTCATCGTGGTGCTGGATCCAGGACTCGCCTTCGGCACCGGCGCCCACGCCACCACCGCGCTGTGCCTGGAATGGCTGGATGGCGCTGATCTGAGGGGAAAGACAGTTATTGATTACGGCTGTGGCTCGGGCATCCTCGCCATTGCTGCGGCACATCTGGGTGCGCAGCGCGTATGGGCAGTGGACAACGACCCGCAAGCTTTGATCGCCACACACGCAAACGCTGACCGTAACCAGGTTGCCTCGGTTTTGGAACCCAGGCCGCCTGCGGACCTGCCGGCGATCCAGGCTGATGTACTCTTGGCCAACATCCTGGCCGCGCCGCTCGTGGAACTCGCGCCATGTTTCGCGGCCCACCTGAAATCCGGCGGCAATCTGGTGCTATCCGGTATCCTTGACAGCCAGAGAGATGAGATTCATAACATCTACGCGCCCTGGTTTCGATTTGCCGGCGGCGCGCAATTGGATAAATGGGTGCGAATGGATGGCTTGCGTTTACCCGGGAATCGCTGAATGCTAACTACCTGCACAGCCTGCGGCACCCAGTTCCGCGTCAGCACCGCGCAGTTGCGCTCGGTGCATGGCTTGGTGCGTTGCAGCTGTTGTCATAGCGTGTTCGACGCGTTCGAAACGCTGCGCGAGGAGTTTGAAGTCGTACCACCTGTGAACGACACGCCGGCTCCCGAAGAGCTGGTCGCACTGGCCCGGGAAATCAGCGACCAGAAAACCAAGGAATCGCCGGTAATCCCTGCACAAATCGCGGCTCGGGACGTGGCAGATCCGGATATCCAACCCAATCAGGAGAAGCAGCCGCTACCGGTAGATGAGCTGATTGCGGCTGTGTGGGGGGAAACTTCCGGCTCCTCACCGGCAGAAACCAGCCCCAAGCCGGGAAAAGCCGATACGCCGATGCTCATCGAGGATCACATCTCCAAACCGCCCGACTTGGCGCGTGATCAGGCTCTCTACAAGCATATTCAGTTACCGCCGCGGGAACACCCGGTTCCCAAGAAAAAACCCGAGCCCATGGCCATTAATGGCTGGGGGATAGGCGTGGTACTGCTGGCACTGTTACTGGGTATTCAAGTGGTGAATGCCAATCGTCTGGCACTGAGCAACAGCCCGGTCCTGGGCGCGCCTCTGGCGGCAATATATTCGGTTCTGGGTCACCCCCTCAAAGCTTATCCGGTATCGGGCAGCTGGCGGGTGAGCAACATCAACGTGACCTCGGACCCGGACACGCCCGGGGCTTTATCCATCACCGGCGCACTGCAAAACAGCGCGGGCTACGCCCAATCCTGGCCGCTGCTGCGGGTGGAACTCACGGATCGCTACGGCGATCCGCTGCGTGCGCGGGATTTCACCGCCGGCGAATATCTGCCCGTGAATCAGGCCGCCACCTGGCTCGGCCCGGGTCTGGCGACGCATTTCCGTATTGACGTCGTGGATCCGGGTCCAGACGCGGTGGGTTTCCAGGTTCAAGCCTGCTTCGACTTGAACGGCAGCCGCCAATGCGGAAACAGCGCTGCGAGTGATTGATTTTGCACGCAGTTCCACGCGCATTGCGCGCAGACTGCCGCGCATCACACAACGCACTGTGTGTTTGCGCGGCAACCGCGCATAAACCTCTGCATCGCAAATTTCAAGTTTGACAGTCGCGCGATTGCAGTTATCATTCCCCACCTGTTCCCGCTAACACACACAAGACGCACCCATGCGTATAGGTTCGTATTCCTTGCGTAATAACGTGGTGCTGGCGCCCATGGCGGGCGTCACCGACCGGCCGTTCCGGCAATTATGCAAGCGCCTGGGTGCGGGACTTGCGGTATCGGAGATGGTGACCGCGAAAGTGGAACTGCGCGACAGCGCCAAAAGCCGCCGGCGCCGCGATCACGACGGTGAGGCGGAGCCGCGTATCGTGCAAATTGCCGGTGCGGAGCCCGCCATGCTGGCCGAGGCGGCACGCATGAATGTCGCCGAAGGCGCACAGATCATTGATATCAACATGGGCTGTCCGGCGAAAAAAGTCTGCAACAAAGCCGCCGGTTCGGCGCTGTTGCAGGATGAAAACCTGGTTAGACAGATTCTAGATGCGGTGGTAACCGCCGTGGACGTGCCGGTAACACTCAAGATACGCACCGGCTGGGATCGGCAACACAAAAACGGCGTACGCATTGCGAAAATCGCCGAACAGGCCGGCATCCACGCGCTCGCGGTCCACGGCCGCACGCGCGCCGACCTTTACGCAGGTGAAGCAGAATACGACACCATCCGCGCCATCAAGGCTGCGGTAAGCATTCCGGTCATGGCCAACGGCGACGTAAGCACGCCACAACAGGCCAAAGCCGTGCTGCAGAAAACCGGTGCGGATGCGGTAATGCTGGGACGCGCCGCCCAAGGACGGCCGTGGATTTTCCGGGAGATCGAGCATTTTCTGGCAACCGGCAACACACTTGCGTCGCCGGCCAATACGGAAATCGCCGAGGTCATGCTGGGACACCTGGATAATCTGTACGGCTTTTACGGCGAATTCACCGGCGTGCGCGTGGCCCGCAAGCACATCGGCTGGTATCTCAAGACCGTGCCCCGTGGGGCGGCCCTCCGGGAACGGGTGGTGCGGGTGGAGACCGCGCGGGAACAGCAAACACTCATCCGCGGCCTGTTCGCGGATAACAACAATATGATGATGGAGCTGGCGGCATGAACAGCGGAGCTGCGGTACAACGGTTTGAAATCCTCGAGGGTGGTGCGTCCGCATCCCATTGTCTGCGCGATTACGCGGAAAAGACCCTGCGACGGTATTTCGCCGACCTGGGCGGCCACGATCCATCGGGCCTGTACGAGTTCGTGCTGGGCGAAATCGAGCCGCCGCTGCTCAAGACCTTGATGGATTACACCCATGGCAACCAGTCGCGGGCCTCGGAAATCCTGGGGATCAACCGCAGTACGCTGCGAAAAAAGCTGCGCCATTATAAAATCAGTACCTGAAAATTGCGGGAGCGGTGCTATCGTGGGAGCGACGGTCCCCGTCGCGATTCTTCAAAGCGGGGTATCGCGGCTGAAGTCGCTCCCACAATAAAAACCTGCCCCAAGGAATCGCCGTGCCCATCCGACGTGCGCTATTAAGTGTCTCCGACAAGACCGGACTGGTGGATTTCGCGCGCGGCCTGCATCAGTTCAAAGTCGAACTGCTCTCCACCGGTGACACCGCAAAACTACTGCGCAACGCCAGCATCCCGGTCATGGAAGTCTCCGAGTACACCTGCTTTCCGGAAATCATGGGCGGGCGCGTCAAAACCCTGCACCCGAGAATTCACGGCGGCCTGCTCGGTCGCCGCGGCACCGACAACGCCGTCATGCGCGAGCATGGAATAGAACCGATTGACCTGTTGGTCGTGAACCTCTACCCCTTCGAAGCCACCATCGCCAAGCCCGATTGCAGCTTCAACGACGCCATCGAAAACATAGACATCGGTGGACCCGCCATGCTGCGCGCCGCCGCCAAAAACCACGCGGACGTAACGGTCGTTGCCGACCCGGCGGATTACGTTGCGGTGCTCAAAGAAATGCACGCCAATCAGGGCACTGTGCGTGACACGTTGCGTTCCGAACTCGCGGTAAAGGCTTTTGCCCACACCGCCGCTTACGACAGCGCCATTTCAAATTACCTGAGCACACACACACGGCAGAATGATCCAAACCACGTACTTCCGGATTTCTACACCGCCCGATTCCGCAAACTTTGCGATCTGCGCTATGGCGAGAATCCGCATCAGCGTGCCGCACTCTACGCTGACCACGGTAATCTTGCTGGAACACTCACCGGTGCCAAACAACTACAGGGCAAGGAACTCAGCTACAACAACCTGGCGGACGCCGATGCGGCACTCGCCTGTGCCAATGCATTTGAAACATCTGCCTGTGTGATCGTGAAACACGCCAATCCCTGCGGTGTGGTGATTGGCACCAGCGTGCTCGAGACCTATACACGCGCTTACCAGACCGACCCGGCTTCCGCGTTTGGCGGCATCATCGCCTTCAACCGGCCGCTGGATTCCCCCACCGCTGCAAAAATCCTTGCGAACCAGTTTGTAGAAGTGGTCGTGGCACCGGAAATCGCTGCGGATGCGCTGAAAGTGCTATCCGCCAAACCCAATGTGCGTGTCCTCGCCACCGGTGTGCTCAAAATCGAGAACGGCACGCTGGACTACAAGCGCGTCAGCGGTGGTTTGCTGCTGCAAGACACGGACCAAGGCCGCATCAGCGTCAAAGACCTCAAAACTGTCACCCGGGAAAAACCGACAGAAAAGCAGCTCGCGGATCTATTCTTCGCCTGGACGGTAGTGAAGTTCGTGAAATCCAACGCCATCGTATACGCGAAAGGCGGCCAGACCATCGGCATCGGTGCCGGTCAGCCCAGCCGCATCATGAGCGCCAGGATTGCCGCCTTGAAAGCCGAAGAAGTCAAGCTCGAAGTGCGCGGCTCGGTCATGGCGTCCGACGCCTTCTTTCCGTTCAGCGACAGCGTGGACGCTGCCGCACAAGCTGGCATCAGCGCCATCATCCAGCCCGGCGGGTCCATGCGCGACAAGGAAGTGATCGCCGCCGCCGATGAACACGGTATTGCGATGGTTTTCACCGGCATTCGTCACTTCCGCCATTAAAGCCGATCTTTTGACCGGGGACGGCGTTGCGGAACTCCCCTCGGTGCTCATTACCTATTTGGTAACTCCGCTCCTCGGGTACTACTTACTAGTCATCACTTCGGCTAGGGGCAATTCGTTCACTGCGAGATACCCTCATCAGTCCGCGTGTGCATGCACGCGCTTCTCGATTTCCGGACCTGTTGTACAGCGGGCGACACGCAAGTCGTGTTCGGCTTGAAGTTCCTGCCAGGTCTCGGGTGAAACGTTGAAGAATTTTGCCAGTCGCAACGCGGTATCGGCGGTAATGCCGCGCTTGCCATTAACGATCTCGCTCACACGATTAGGTGGCACACTGAGCTCGCGTGCCAAGCGATTAATGCTGATATTCATGGGTTTCATGAATTCTTCAAACAGGATTTCACCTGGATGGATGGGTCTCAGTAACTTTTTCATTGCGATATGTCAGTCAAGAGTGGGTTTGCAGCCCAACCTCTATTTGTTGAGTCCAAGATGACTTTTCACCTCTGCCAGAGAAATTTCCCTTCGTTGTTCCAACTCCACAAGTCCTTTTACCACAGCACGCATAAAGACATTGCTCTCTGCCTCTAGTTCAGAGTCGAACAATTCGGCGCCTTCCGGTAATTTGTCTGTCACGCGACAAGCCCTCAGAATTACAACAATTAATTGAAAAATCTTGGCAGAGCATACCTCAAGACCGTCCCTTGAGCTTAGTCAAGACAGCGGCGCTCAAAATCCGTACCATAGTGCCCTTCCAAACAGGCTCCGGAGCATGGCGGCGTGAAGGTTCTGGTCATCGGCGGAGGCGGACGCGAACACGCACTGGCCTGGAAGCTGGCCCAGTCGCCGCGTGTGGAGCGGGTGTACGTGGCGCCGGGCAATGCGGGTACGGCGCACGAAAAGAAATGTGAGAACCTGCGCATCCCGGCGGACAATCTGCGCGGGCTGCTGGATTTTGCTCTCGGCCAGGGAATCGGACTAACGGTTGTAGGACCCGAACAGCCGCTGGTGGCTGGCATCGGCGACCTCTTCAAACAGGCGGGGCTCAAATGCTTCGGACCCAGCCAAACTGCAGCGCGGCTGGAGGGCTCCAAGGCATTTGCCAAGGATTTTCTCGCCCGCCATCAC
>JBOIAY010000201.1:0-5716 GCA_050739255.1 Gammaproteobacteria bacterium | reverse complement strand
AGAGCGCGTAACCAATCGCGGGGCTGCCTGCTTGGAGAGTGAAGTCCGCGCCCACAGGTGGGGTCGTTTCGGTGCCGACCGAGGTGTTGCCCACGTTGGTCCAGAGAGGGTTGGTGTTTTCTTTGTTGTTGGTCGTCGAGTATTGACCGACGTCACTACCCCACAACGAGATCTCACCCTGACAACTGCTGGCCGCATTCACGAGATAGGTGATGTTGTTGCTGAACGTGTCTGCCGGCAGACCCGATCGCGGCGAACCGAGTATGGCGCTGTTCCACATAGTGTAGGGAACGATGCCGTAGTCGTTGTAGCACTCGGTATCGCTTGGAGCGGGCGACGCTATGGAATAGGAGATATTGTTGATGTACGTATCATCTCCACCATCATTTTCATCGATATTGCCGCGCGCCGAACCGTCGTTTCCCGGATCGATGTAGTTGTTGTAGACCGTGTTGTTCGCCACCGTCACGTGCTGAGCTTCAAAGATGTGCACACCGCCACCGCCATTGTTATAGGAGAGGTTGAAGGCGACGAGTGATGAATCGGGATAGTCGACCGTGTTGCCGGAACCGTCCGAGCGGGTGAGAAAAGTATCGAGGATGATGCCATTGCCATCGGTGTCGTAGGCATTGCTTGCCGTACCGCAGTTCGTGAGCGCGTTATTGTAGGTGATGTTCCACTCGACGACATTGTGGAAGAAGGTTGAGCCGGTGACGAACGTGCCGATAAGAGGGTTAGGGTTCGTCAGGTCGTCCGCGGTCGGGGTGTAGTTGGGGAATTCTTTCGGCACGACGATCGAGATGCCGGAGCCTTGCGCGTCGCAGGTATTGTTGGCGTTGTCGTAGAGGGTGTTGTGGAGGTAGTACTGATAGTCCGTGCCGCCGGGGTTGATGCCGGCCTGGCCGTATCCGTGGATGATCGAGTTCAGCACCCAGAAGTGGTGAGTAGTCGCTATGCCGCCTCCACCAGCGTTGGTTGGGTCTGTCTCGGTTATGCCGATGCCATAAGTGTCAGAAGTTGCAGCTGCAAGGTTGAAACCATCGATCATGATGTAGTCGGGTCCGCTCCAGTTGGTCGAGTTAACTCGGAAGGCATCACTCGCAAAGCCGGCCGCCGTGATCTTACATGCGTCCATGGTCGTGCAGCGATAGACGACGTAGCCGGTGGCCGAGGCAAGGTTGCCGCCGTTTGTAATGATGACGCCCGAGGCGTAGGTGCCCGGCCCGACGTTGATACAGGTGCCAGCGGCTGCGCCGCCCGAGGGAAGTGAATCGTTTGCGTGCTGAAGGGTGAGCCATGGACTCGCTAGCGTGCCCGCGTTCGAGTCCGAGCCCGTCGGGGAGACGTAGTAGTTCGTCTTGCAGGTGTAGTACGGGCTGTTGAAGAGCGCCTGGCTCGGGCCGGGAGTTTGGTCGGCGAAGGTTACGGTCTGTGCGGAAGCAAGGTGCGGAACGCCGGACAGAGCGGCGAGTAATATTGCGGCGGCGAGCGCCGTTCCGAGTGGCAACCCGCCGTTAAGCAGGGTCAGCCAAAAACGCGCGGCGGTGGCCGCAGTCGTTGTGGAACGCATACATTTTCTCCCAAAAATTTACCCGTCCATTCCGAAAAATCAGCCCATCCAATCCGTGAACATGTTTAAATCACACCGCTTCGAGAATAGCCTCTGCTCTTTAATAGAATCCCCGTGGAATGACTTACCATATTTTTGCATTAGCGTCAAAGTCAAAAGTAACCACTGCCGCGTTATACGGGGTGGACAAATTATTGGGTCCAGCACTGGTTTGTCTATATCTCAAGCATAAGGTAAGCACATCAGGTCAATCATGCTTGCGTTATAAGTTCTGACCAGCGTATCAATTTAACCGTTGGACGGTTATGTGATGTTATGGTTTGTGCGGGGTTACTCCGACCCCGACGCTTGGCTGAAGCGTCCCATGGTGCAGCACCTGTCCGGCAAACACACCACGACGTGTATCGCAATGGCCAGAAGGATTTCACCGTCAGTGTGAAGACAAGGAGCTTGCACATCAGTCTGCGAGCAGGAAGTCGCATTGATCGTGGCCGCGCACACATGGCCATAGACAAGCAGGTTCAGCATGCGCATGGAGAACACCAACGCACATGAGGACATTAACAATTTGCTGGATAATATTGGGTGGATTCAACTCTGAAGTGCAAGCTTAACTGACGGCATGAACGGGCAAGCTGCAGTCTCATTAATGCTTCTCAAACCGGCAAGTCTAAGGAGAACAGATGCAGCACTACGCGCCGCTTACCCGAGAGCAACGATACCAAATATATGCCTGCGGCAAGACAAGTCTTCAATGATCGCTATCTGGCAACCTGGCAGAGGTTGCGACTGTCTCGTCTTGACCGTTTCTGACCATTAGTGCACAAGCACACATTATGCGATCTTATCCCCATTATGCAGATAACGACTGATATGTTCCAAGGCTGAAGTATCGCGACACAGGTCTTCTGCCCAGCGTAAACCCGTCTGGATTTCGTTCTGGAATTGCGCGCACGCTTCCTGCAGTTCCTGGTTGCGTTGGCCAGGATTGAAATTCTGCGACGGGATTTTCGAATAGCTGCTCATCAGCGGACCGGCAATCAATTTTTCGATTACGTCACCGGAAGAGCTGAGTTGGAAATGCTCACCGATGGTTTTTAGTTGCTCGGATGGTTTCTTCAGAAAGTCATCAAAATTCACCAAGCGCGCCCGCGTTGGAGCGGCTGCCGCCACGCGCGTGAACAGCAACATGAGCGTGAGCCATTTCATGGCGATTTGCTGCGCATCGTCAAGCTCCGCCAACTGCACATCGTCGCGCCCAGTGAGGCGAGAGAAATCCATCACCCATGCGGGGGAATAAGCGTGGATGCTGTCGCGCAGGCTCGATGTACGCAGCATCACCGCGAGAAAGGATTCCAGGTCGAGATACATCAATAGCATCCGCGGAACGTTCTCCGGTCCCGATGGCAGGGCCTCGAGCAGATTGCCGGCGGCACTGGTGGCCTTGATGATGGCGCGATCGCCGCTGCGGTAGGTTCGCCCCAGGGCGCGGGTGGCGAGATCGAACCAGCGCTGCCACTGCGTTTCGTTGACCCACGACGAAGGCTGCCCCAGTTCGCGCCGCGCCATGGCGAGCGTAAGTAGCGACATCGGTTCACGCACCGGCAGATTGCCCGGCAGTTCCGCCAGCAAGCGCGAGATGAGAGTGGAACCGCAGTGGCCGATCTGGAAGATGTAATGCGGCGTTGGCACGGCGAGACCATCGAGTGTTCCTGTGACCGTACTCAGCGGGAACCAGTAGCCTTCCATTTTCTGTGTAAACATGCGGTCGTCGAGAAACGAGGCGTCGCAGTACAGCTTCTCGCTAACACGTAGTACCAAGCCGCGTTTGTTAACCAGGTCCAGATTCTGGAGCAGGCAATCGGGACTCTGGCGCAGGTCGGCGAGCAGCGGATGCGTGTTCATGCTTCGATGGTCGTGTTACCAAGTTTTTGTGCAATGAGTGTATCAGCCTGCTTGAGATTTATCTGTTCGACGCTGTGCGCGTCACGGGTCAACTCGTTGAGGATCGCTTGCTGGATGGCACCCCGGCGCCGCGCTTCTGAATAGGGCAGGTGGTGGAACATCACCATGGAATAACGCGGCACGAACACCCCCGGATGACGCCCCTCAAGCAGGAAGCCGAGTTTCTTCTGCAAATGGTATTTCGGGTCGCGCACCACATCGCGCATCTCCACATAATTCTCCAGGGCCATCTCAGCAATGGCTTCGGCATCTGGCCGGCGTTGGGTTTCAAATTCTGCAAATACCCGTTCCCAGTCATTGCCGTGTTTCTCGATGCACTGGTCCAGGATCAGGCAATCCTCGAACGCACAGTTCATGCCCTGGCCGTGAAATGGCACGATCGCGTGGGCGGCATCGCCCAGCAACAGAAATTTCTCTTTTACATGCCATTGCGGGCAATGCACCGTCCCCATCATACCGGTTGGATGGCGACAGAACTCGCTGCCGAGATTGGGGATAAGTTTCAGGGCATCGGCGAAATTCTGTTCAAAAAATGACAGCAAAGCCTGTGGCTCCTGCAAGGAAGCGAAACTGGGTGTGCCTTGTTTCGCCAGGAACAGGGTTACGGTAAAACTGCCGTCCAGGTTCGGCAGAGCAATCAGCATGTAATTGCCCCGCGGCCAGATATGCAGTGCTTCCCGCTCCATCTGATGCTTTCCATCCGGAGCGGCGGGAATGGCGAGCTCCTTGTAGCCGTGGGACAGAATAGCTTCGGTCACTTTCACATTCAGGCGTTTCACCATGGCTTGGCGCACCGCAGAGCCGCCACCGTCAGTAGCGATGACGTGTGATCCGTTTACCGCATAAGACTGGCCTGTGGACTCGTCGGTGAACTGCACACGACCACTCGGGAAATCCACGTCATCACAGCGCTGTTCGAACAGGATTCTTGTGCCAGCCGCTTCAGCAGCCTCCATGAGCAGCATGTTGAGCCCGGGACGCGAGACGGAATGGATAATTTCCGTGGGGGTGCGGCCGTAAGACGTAAGCGTAAGCCTGCCATCGGGATCATGTAGCATGCGGCCGCGCATGGGGATCAGCAGTTTGCTCACCTCTTCATCGAGTCCGACTTCACGCAACGCCCGGATGCCGCGATGGGCGAGGGCGAGATTGATGGAACGACCGGCGGGGATGTCATGGCGGCGCATATCCGGTTGGCGCTCGTACAATGTGACCTGGAAGCCGCGGCGCGCCAGGAACATGGCCAGCAGGCTGCCGGCGAGGCCGGCGCCGATCAGAGTAATTTCTTTTTTAGTGCTCATGGAGTGATCGAACAGTCGCGTGTTTGTTTTGTCATGATGTATTTGTAGGAGCGACGGTCCCGGTCGCGATAGATCGCGGCGAATATCGCCGCTCCCACAAGTATTGTTTGAAGGTTAGCGCAGCAGATCTCCTAAGATGTCCACAAACCGGTACACATCGGCATAGCTGTTGTAGAGCGGCACCGGCGCCACACGGATCACATCCGGATCACGCCAGTCGCAGGTGACACCGCGCTGTTCCAGTTGCTCGTAAACCTTGCGCGCCTGATCGCGGCCGATGCGCAGACGCAGGGAAAGCTGGCAGCCGCGTGCTTCCGGTGCGGAAGGTGTGAGGATGTCCAGCTTGTCAGCCAGTTTCTGCTTGAGCAGCCATTCCAGATAACCGGTGAGTTGCAGGGATTTTTCCCGTAAAGCGGGCATGCCTGCTGTATCGAAGATTTCCAGGGACGCCAATACTGGCGCCATCGCCAGGATCGGTGGGTTGCTTAACTGCCAGGCTTCAGCCGTCGGCGACGGTATGAAGTCCGGACTCATCTTGAAGCGCGTAGTCTTGTCGTGGCCCCACCAACCTGCGAAGCGGGGCAGATCCTGCTTGCCCAGATGGCGCTGGTGCATGAAACAGCCGGCCACGGCGCCAGGACCCCCGTTCATGTACTTGTAATTACACCAGATCGCGAAATCCACATCCCAGTCGTGCAAGGTCATCGGAACGTTGCCGGTGGCGTGGGCCAGATCGAATCCCACGACACAACCTGCATCATGGGCAGCGCGCGTGAGGCGTGCCATATCGAATAGTTGACCGCTGCGGTACTGCACGCCCGGCAGCAGCACCAGTGCGATGCGGCGGCGCGCTCGTCGACACGGCCGGCCAGGTGATCGG
>JBOIAY010000200.1:0-4582 GCA_050739255.1 Gammaproteobacteria bacterium | reverse complement strand
GCTACCAGATTGCCAAACAACTGGAACTGGGCGACGAGGAGAACACCGTCATGAAACAGGGCACGCTTTATCCGGTATTGCGCTCGCTGTCCGCCGCCGGTTTGCTGGACAGCTATGTAGAGCCATCAGTTTCCGGCCCGCCGCGACGCTATTACACCATCACCGGCACCGGCCGCGCGGTGCTTACGCAGTGGAAAGACGCCTGGGGCAGCACCCGGGATTTTGTTGACGCCATCATGAAGGACAGCCGCCATGACTAAACCCGTACCCCGCAGTATCCAGGAATATCTCGATCAATTGCGCGAACAACTGGCTGGCGCCGATCCGGCGCTAATCCAGGACGCACTCTACGACGCGGAGGAATACCTGCGCGGCGAATTGCACGAACATCCGGACAAGAGCGAAGAACAGGTGCTGGCGGCGATTGCTACCACCTACGGCGCGCCGGAGGAAGTGGCCGAAGCCTATCGCGCCACCGAGGTCAAGGTGCAGGCGGCACTGCGCACGCCGCGTCCGAAAAAGCGCAGTTCAGCTCTGGGAAGGTTCTTTGGCGTGCTGGCGGATCCGCGCGCCTATTCGTCCTTGTTCTACCTGCTGTTAGCGCTGTTCACGGGAATCTTCTATTTCACCTGGGTCGTCGCCGGCACAGCCCTGTCCTTTGGTCTGCTGCCGATCATCATCGGCATCCCGTTCTTTTTGTTGTTCCTTGGCAGCGTGCGCATGCTGTCGCTGGTGGAAGGTCGCATCGTGGAAACCTTCCTCGGGGTGCGCATGCCGCGCAGGCCACCGCATCCCGGCGGTCCCGTCTCCCTGTTCACCCATATCAAGGAATTGCTGGTGGATGAACGCACCTGGTCCACCCTGCTTTACATGATATTGCAGCTTTTCCTCGGCATCCTGTATTTCAGCGTCGTCGTTGCGTGGCTCGCCGTTGCCTTGGTGCTGATATTCTCACCGCTGTCGCATATATGGAGCGGGTTCATCTATCTGAAGGGTCCCGTGGCCGTATCATGGGTATTGACCCCTGTCCTGATCATCATCGGCATCCTGCTACTGATCATACTCATGCACTTTGTTCGCGGCGTCGGCTATATGCACGGCCACATCGCCAAGGGACTGCTGGTGAGACTTGCGGATTGACAGGAACCGAGCTAACGACTGCCAGTTAACCAGCCATGCCGATTACGGCCAGTTCTGTGCGATGACGGCGCGCGTTTCTTCTACTCCTGCGCACCATACGGCCAACATATCTTCGTCCGAGCGCTGGTAGTATCCGCCAAAATTCCCGTCACCCAGATAACTTCTTGCGTCAGCGGGATTTATCCTGCGGATGCGTGTCGCATCCAGCATGGGTTTCTGTAACGACGGATACTGCACACCCTCGAGCCGCGTCCACGGAAAGTTTTCCATCCACGAAGCGTGCGAAGCGACCGGATCAATCTGCATCACCTTTTTCCAGGTAGCTGGCGCATTCCACCAGTTATGGAACTTCACAGCCGCATCCACATGTGAGCCGAGCCATTCAGCGATCACGGCTTCGACCGGTGCATTGCCGCCGTGACCATTGACGATCACGATGCGCTTGAATCCATGGGCAGCGAGGCTGTCCAGGATGTCGCGGATCAGCCGGGCATGGGTATCCGGCGTCAGGCTGATGGTGCCCGGATAGCCCATGAAATAGGGCGTGATGCCATACGGCACACCGGGGAAGACTGGCACATTTAGGGGTTTCGCGGCTTCGACCGCCACACGCTCGGAAAGGATATAGTCAGCGCAAAGGCTTAACTGGGCATGTTGTTCCGTACTCCCAATCGGCAGCACGGCGCGATCATCTTTTTTGAGATACTCTTCAACCTGCATCCAGTTCATATCGCGGATCTTCACGACACTTCCTCCAATTCACAGCATACATATGCAATTCGCGCTCAAGGCTGATTATAGATGACCTATCCGGACGCCATCAGTCATCGGCACCCACGCAAAGCCTTCCTGGTCTTGTTCTTTGTCGAGATCTGGGAACGTTTCGGCTACTACGGCATGGCTTCGGTCATGGTGCTCTACATGGTGGAACGCCTGGGCATGGGCGATGCCCAGGCAGATATTATCTGGGGAGCGTTTTCCGCGCTGGTTTACTCGATGCCGATGCTGGGTGGTTATGTGGGCGATCGCGTATTGGGCGCACGGCGGACGTTGGTACTGGGCGCGATTACGCTGGGTTTTGGCTATCTGCTGCTCTCGGTCCCGCTGAGCGCCACGTACTTTCCAGCCATGGGGCTGATCGCCGTGGGCAACGGTCTATTCAAGGTCAACCCGAACAATCTGGCGTCACGCCTTTACGAGGGCGATCACTCACGGCTCGACATCCTGTTTACGCTCTATTACACGTCCCTGAATATCGGCTCGTTTGTCTCGATCCTGCTGACGCCCTGGATCAAGGATCATTCAGCCTGGAACATAGTACTTGGGCCGCTACACTTCGACAGTTGGCATCTGGCCTTTGGTCTGAGCGCCATCGGCCTGACGCTGGGCTTGTTCAATTACGGGGCTTTCCAGCACTACCTGCGTCCTTATGGCACGGCTCCGGATTTCCAGAAACTGAATTGGCGCAAGCTCGGCATGGTGGTCGCCGCCTCGCTGGTCATCGCTTACCTGCTCGCTGCCATCATCAGGCACCGGGCCGCGGCGCTCGGTGTCGTTGGCCTGTTTCTGCTCCTGATGCTCTGTCTCTTCGCGCACCTGCTGGTAACCGGTGAAAAACACCAGCGCAAGCGCATCATTGCTTGCATGATTTTCACGCTCATCTCGGCCATCTGGGCTATTTATAACCAGCAGATCTACACCTCGCTCACGCTGTTTGCGTTGCGCAATGTCAAGCACGAGCTCCTGGGAGTGCGGGTTGCTCCGGCCCAGTTTCAGGATCTCAACCAATTCTGGCTGGTGGTACTGGCAGGTCCATTGGCCTGGCTCTATCAGCGCATGAATCGTACCGCCCGTGGAGATTTCTCGATCGCAACCAAATACGCGGCGGGTTTGTATTTGCTGGCTGTGGCGTTTTTCCTATATGCGGCCGGCGGATTCAGCGCCCACGCCGGCATCGTATCTTCGTGGTGGCTAGTTGGTGGCTACGCCGCGCAGTCACTCGGCGAACTCCTGATCAGCGCGCTCGGCTTTTCCATGGTGTCGCAGCTTGTACCGGAACGCTCGCGCGGTATCATCATGGGCGCGTGGTTCCTGGCAATGGGCGTCAGTCTGTATGCCGGCGGCGCGATTGCCGGTATGGCCCATGTTGCTGCAGGCATTAACTCAGCGACGGAAACCTTGCCGATTTACATGCGCTTATTCGGCGGACTGGGACTGGCGGCGCTGGTCTGCGCGGTCGCAGCCACCGCCGCGATTCCAGTACTCAGAAAATTGACGGCTCAGGAAAACAATCTCCGCATACCGAAATGCGAGGGCTGATGATAATGAGTGCAAACAGGTATCAGCTCTTTTCGGGTTGGCCGGCCGCTCTTGCCAAGCGTGGCATTTATCTTTCGTTTTAGCATTCAAGGCGCAATAATGTATTGAAGGGAGGCGGCTCCCCGAACTTGCCCAAACAAGACCTTGAAAATCCTGCGAGGCTCGCCATGCGTGACATATGTCGAATGAGTCGAAATTTCGGACTGTCGCTCGTTGTTGTAATCCTGGCACTATCGGTCACGCCTGTGACCGTGAAGGCGCAGACCCTGTTCCTCGGCCCCGTGCCCACGCCGGTCTGCCAACCGGGAGATCGGACCGAGACGGGGGTGGACGGCCAGCTCACGTCAGCCGAACGGTCCAGCGGTGCTTCAACCAAGCCGTACAACTGCAATCTTGCCATCGTCGGCGAATACAAAGGCCAGGGCGCCGGTCACCAGCTGATGTGGTACGGCCATTGTGCCTACGTCACGACCGAAGGCTATGAGGCCGGACAGCAGGGAGTTCCGCCGCTCCTGCATCCGGGTATCCAGGTCTTGGATGTGTCGAACCCGAAAGCACCCCGGTATGTCACCAATCTGGATGATCCAGCCTCTCTGTACGACTGGGAGGACGGATCGGTCAACCCGCGGCGCGCGCTGTTGGGCAGCGCCGAGAGCTGGATGGGTGCCGGACCACAACCCGCCGTCTCCTTCTACGACCTGTCCAATTGCGCACACCCGCGGTTGCTGGCCAGTGTCCAGCTGCCGGACCCTAATTTGGTGGCGCACGCCGGCAATTTTGCCTACGACGGCAAGATCTATTGGCTCGCCTCGTTCAATAAGCGTCGTCTCTACGCTCTTGACGTCACGGACCCGAGGCATCCGAAAGAGATCCTCGACTGGGACTTTCCCAAGGGCCAAGCGGGCGGCGCCGGCGCCGATCAGATATGCCACCGGATCTCGCTCAATCAGTTTCCGGTGGATGGCCATCCGCCCGGTACGCTGCTTTTCTGCGGCGTGGTCGGTCGCATGGTCCATCCCGGCGACTACAAGTCGGGTAACGGACTGGTCATCTATGACGTGAGCCAAGTACAGGATCGTCGCCCACATCCTGTCATCAAGGTCATCAGCTCACTGTATTGGGT
>JBOIAY010000199.1:0-5395 GCA_050739255.1 Gammaproteobacteria bacterium | reverse complement strand
GGCATGAGCTTCATTGACGTGATCGCGCGCTTCAACGCGGACCCGCAGACAGAGGGCATCCTCATGGTGGGCGAGATCGGCGGTTCCGACGAAGAAGCCGCGGCCGAATACATCCGGAAAAACGTGTAGAAGCCGGTGGTCGCCTACATCGCCGGCGTCACCGCACCGGCCGGCAAACGCATGGGTCATGCCGGCGCCATCGTGTCAGGCGGTAAGGGCACCGCACAGGCCAAGTTCGAGGCGCTGGAAGCCGCGGGCGTGAAGACCGTGCATTCACCGGCGGAACTTGGCAGTGCCATGGCAAAATTGCTCAAGGGCAAACGTGGCATAATCGCACGCAAACCGGCTGCGAAGGTGCGCCGCTCCGTCAAACCCATCAAGTCCAGGCACAAACCGGCGGCAAAGAAAAAAAGCCGTGCGCGCCGTTGAAACAGGAGCATGCAATACGATCGAAGAAATCCCTGCCAATGGCAGGGATTTTTTCTTGGAGCGTCTAACAAAATACCTATTGACAACAAATCCCCCCGCGCGAAGCGCGCTCCCCCCTTTGCAAAGGGAGTAGGGGAGATTTCAGACAACATCTGCACTTATGTGGCGTTATGTTATTTTATTGGACGCTTTTATGAGGAAATAATCGTGTGAGCACCGCATTTCGCATTGTCATGGCCCAGCTCAATCTCCTGGTGGGAGATGTGCCGGGTAATGTGGAAAAGATCATGGCAGCGGCCGCGCGCAGCCGCGATGAATTCCATGCACAACTCGTGGTGTTTCCCGAACTCACGCTTACCGGCTATCCCCCGGAAGATTTGCTGTTTCATTCCGGCCTGCGCCGCGAAGTGGAAACTGGGGTGCAGCGTCTCATGGATGAAATCCGAGGTATTGACGTGCTGGTGGGTTATCCGTTGTACGAAGAAGACAATATCTACAATGCCGCCAGCGTGATTGGCGGCGGCGCGCTGCGTGCCACATATCGCAAGCAGGAGCTGCCGAACTACAGCGTGTTCGATGAGAAACGCTACTTCACGCCCGGCAATGATGCGGCTTTGGTGGAAATCACCGGTGCAAGGCTGGGAATCAACGTCTGCGAAGACATCTGGCATGAGGCGCCGCTACAGCGCGCAGTAACAGCAGGCGCACAACTGCTGCTGATCCCCAATGCCTCACCGTTCGAGTTGGGCAAACAGCAGCAGCGCGAGCGGGAACTGCGCCGCCGCGCAGCAGACGTCGGCGTACCTCTGGTTTATGTGAATCTTGTCGGCGGCCAGGACGAACTGGTGTTCGACGGTGGCTCGCTCGCAATGACCGCCGACGGCCGCGTGGCGGTGCGCGCGCCCGGTTTCGAGTCAGGGCTGTATCCGGTGGATTTCACCCTGAACGGCGAGCGCATCGAAGCCATGCCCGGCAGCGTGCATACCGACCACAGCGAAGAAGAGAGCGTATATCGTGCAATTATTCTGGGCGTGCGCGACTATGCCGGCAAAAACAAATTCAAGGGCGCGCTGGTGGGTTTGTCCGGTGGCATTGATTCGGCGCTGACACTTTCCATCGCCGTGGATGCGCTGGGAAAGGAGAACGTCAACGCGGTGATGATGCCGTCCCGCTACACTTCGAAGTTGAGTGTGGAACAGGCCGAACGGCAGGCGCAAGCACTCGGTGTGGAGTACCAGAGTATTTCCATCGAACCGGCCTTCGAAGCATTCCTGCAATCGCTGAATCCTATACTCAGGCGAGGCGCCGCCGGCATTACGGAACAGAACATCCAGGCGCGCTGCCGCGGTGTGCTGCTCATGGCGCTGTCCAACAGCACCGGCCGGCTGCTGCTTACCACTGGCAACAAGAGCGAGCTGGCGGCGGGGTATGCCACCTTGTACGGCGATATGGCGGGCGGTTTCGCGCCACTCAAGGATGTGACCAAGACGCTGGTGTACCGGCTGGCGCGCCATCGAAACAGTCTGTCGCGGGTGATTCCTGCTGCTGTGCTCGAACGCGCGCCGTCAGCGGAACTCGCTCCCGGACAGAAGGACGCGGACAGCCTGCCGCCTTACGAGATCCTCGATCCGATTCTCACAGCCTATGTGGAAGACGACAAGACCGTGGTGGAGATCGTGGCGCTGGGCTATGACGAGGCCACGGTGAAGCGCGTGGTGAAGATGGTGCAAAATGCAGAATACAAACGCCGTCAGTCACCACCGGGTGTGCGCGTCAGCCGCCGCGCTTTCGGCCGTGACCGGCGTTATCCGATTAGCTCGGGCTATCATCGCTGAAGAAAATCAACGTGCTGCGTGCTGCGTGCTGAGTCTCTTTTGGTTTTTGTATCCGTCATCCCAAGCACCGTACACAGTACGCAGCACCTTCTCAAGACGGTCCGTGCGGTTTGTAATCCGGCGAGGCACCGGGAAAGTTTGCCGCCAGCATTTTTTTCGCGCTGTCGGCTAGCTCGGTCAGGCCAAGTTTGCTATAGGCCGTGGCCAGGATTTGCAATGCATCCTTGACGCGCGGTGTCTGCTGATAATGGTTGATGATATTGTCGGCGCGCTGGATCGCGGAAATCCACGCGCCGCGGCGCATGTAGTAATCCGCTACCGACCACTCGTAATCCGCCAGCCGGTCGCGCAGGAACACCATCCGCTGACGCGCATCCGCGGCATATTTTGTTTTCGGAAATTTTTGCAGCAGCAATTGGAACGCCTGAAAGGATTTCTGGGCGTTGGACGGGTCACGCTGATAATTGTCATGGCCGAACAGCTTCATGAACGGACTCGGCGCCTGGTCGAAGTACGCCACGCCCTTCATGTAATACGCGTAATCCACGTCGGGGTGGCGAGGGTGCTCGCGTATGAAGCGGTCGGCGGCATCCTCCGCCGCGTCATAGTTGCTGTTCATGTAGTTGGCGTAGATGAGGTCCAACTGTGCCTGGGTGCCGTAGTCATTGAAGGGGAAACGCGCCTCCAGGGTCTGCAGACGGGCAATCGCCGTTTTGTAGTTGCCTGCCGCCAGGTTGGCCTGGATGCTTTTATAAAGCGCCGCCGCCGCCAAGGTTTGGTCCCTTTTCTGCTGGGAGGCGCAGCCCGCGAGCAGCAGCGCCGCGGCCACGAAGATCAACACGATGAAGCGGAATCGCATGAGAGAGTTAATCCTGAGGATGGGAGAGGGTCGCAAGAGGCGTTTAGTATAACGTAAACTGCAAGTCCCTCTTGCCACCGGAATCCTGCATGAACCGAGGCATGGTCAAGGAATGTCTAGTTCCCGCCGAACTGGCCGGACAACGTCTGGATCAGGCGCTGGCGCGACTGTTTCCTGAATATTCCCGCAGCCGTCTCGCCCAATGGGTGAGGGACGGGCATGTGCTACTGGATGAACGTGCGTCACGTCCCCGCGATTCGGTCACGACCGGTCAGCGGTTGCGCCTGACGACAGTGGAAGAGCCGCTGACGTCGCTCAAACCGGAAGCGCTGCCGCTGGACATCCTGTACGAGGACGCGGCGCTCCTCATCGTCAACAAACCTTCGGGTCTGGTAGTGCATCCCGGTGCCGGCAATCCCGCCGGCACTCTGCAAAACGCACTGCTGTACCACGCGCCGGAACTGGTGCAAGTGCCACGTTGCGGTCTGGTGCACCGCCTGGACAAGGATACCTCGGGCCTGCTGGCGGTGGCGCGCACCCTCGAATCCCACACGTATTTGGCAGCCAAGTTGCAAGCGCGTGAGTTCGAGCGCGAATATGAGGCCGTCAGCGTCGGCGTCATGACCGGCGGCGGCAGCGTGGATGCGCCCATCGCGCGCCACGGCGTGGACCGGGTGCGCATGAGCGTGCGCGAGGGCGGCCGCGCGGCGGTGACGCATTACCGCGTCATCAAACGCTTTCGCGCGCACACGCATGTGTCCGTGAAACTGGACACCGGGCGCACCCATCAGATTCGCGTGCATCTCGCCCACATCCATCATCCGCTGGTAGGCGATCCGGTGTATGGCAGGCGTCTGGTGATTCCCGCCGGTGCAACGATCGCGCTCACAGACGCCTTGCGCGATTTCAAGCGCCAGGCACTGCACGCACGCCGGCTTGGACTGGCGCATCCCGTCAGCGGCGAATTCATGCGCTGGGAAGCGCCACTGCCGCCGGACATGCAGCAGTTACTGCACGCTCTGGACTCGGATTTGCATCGTCAACCTGCTCATGCGGAATGACTGGATCATTCCGGACTGGCCGGTGCCGGTGAATGTACGCGCCGTGAGCACCACGCGCACAGGCGGCGTAAGCAAAGGCGTGTATGCGTCTCTCAATCTCGGTCAGCACGTGGGCGATGATGCCGGCGCCGTGGCGGAAAACCGACGGTATTTGATGAGCGCTTTGAATCTTCATCGTGAACCGCACTGGTTGAAACAGGTGCATGGCGCGCGCATTGTGCGGCTCGATAGTGCAGCGATTGCAGAGCCGTTTGATGCGGCTGTTACGCAATCCCTTGATGCGGCCTGCGTCATCTTGACGGCGGACTGTCTGCCTGTGCTGTTTTGTGACCGGGCAGGGAAGACAGTTGCGGCCGCGCATGCCGGCTGGCGCGGTCTGGCAGCGGGCGTGCTGGAAACAAGCATTGCTGCCATGCATACGCCGCCTGCTGAAATTCTCGCCTGGCTTGGTCCCGCCATCGGCCCGGACGCGTATGAAGTCGGCGAAGACGTGCACACGGCACTCGTGAAGGATCGGCCACAGGCCGATGAGGCGTTTGAACCCAGGCGTCCGGGCAAATGGCTGTGCGATTTATACCTGCTTGCCAGCCAGCGCTTGCGGCGCGCCGGCATCAAGCATGTCTATGGCGGCGGATTCTGCACGTTCTCCGAGCGTGAGCGGTTCTTTTCCTACCGACGCAACGGCGAATGCGGCCGCATGGCGACGTTAATATGGTTAGCTTCGACGTGATCCCCTCGCCCCTGTTTCGGGGGAGAGGTTAGGGTGAGGGGGCAAAGGCAAGTGAGGCGTGAGGAGTGAGGAGTGAGAAGCAGTGAAGTGTTGAAATTTCAGCCAGTAACCCCATCTCAAGCGTAACCTTAAAGGGCACCTCTAAAATCGATCATTTGTTTTCTGGGGGTGTTAGAAATGACCTCGAAAGCCTCATGTACTAGCGTGTACACTCCGGTTTCTCGGTCATTTCTGCCTACCCAGAAACCAAAATCTCTGATTTTTTGAGATACCCTTAAACTATTGTCCGGCGGGGATTTTCCGTGTTTTTCGTTATCCTGCCCCTTCTGCGTCCACTCAGTATAGACGACCCTCGCCGACGGCCGGCGCGGTTCCGCGGCTACGGGTTCAAAGCGGTGAGCGTGGGTGCCTCTGAAAATCAGAGATTTTGGTTTCTGGGTAGGCAGAAATGGCCGAGGAACCGGAGTGTACACGCTAGTAC
>JBOIAY010000198.1:0-7492 GCA_050739255.1 Gammaproteobacteria bacterium | reverse complement strand
CGTGCTGCGTAAAGATTAACGGCCCGCGTTCCCACGCAGCACTCAGCACCCTGAACGCAGCACCTGCCTTTCGATTTTTACCACACAGCGCTGCACATCCAGTCCCGGCACGTGCACTGGCGTCACCGCAATCATCCGAAATCCGGCAGGCAACGGCTGCAACTCATCATCCGGCCGTTCACCTTTCATCGCAAGCCAGCGGCCGCCGGGCGCGCACAAGTGCGCGGTCAGTTTCAGGAAATCCGCCAGCGATGCAAAAGCGCGGCTTATCACGGTAGCAAACCCCTCCGCGGGGTGGTAGTCCTCGGCCCGCGCCTGCACCACTTCCACATTCTTCAGACCCAGTGTGGTGACCGCGTGGGTCACGAAACGGGTCTTCTTGCCATGGCTGTCCAGCAGCGTGAAATTCCGGTTCGGAAAGGCGATGGCCAGCGGAATGCCGGGTAGACCCGCGCCGGTGCCCACGTCCAGGATGGACTCGCCACGCAGGAACGGGGCCACCGCAAGACTGTCGAGCAAATGCTTGTTCACCATCTCCGCGGGCGCGCGCACCGCCGTCAGGTTGTAGGCAGCGTTCCATTTCACCAGCAATTCGATGAACGTCAACAGTTTTGCCGCGCCATCAGTGGGCAGCGCCAGCCCCAACTGGACGAGCCCGGATGAAAGCAGCGGTCTCCAGTCCTGCTGCGCCATGCGATGAACCCCAATGGTTACGAATGGAATCCGGCGAAAGTTGAATCCGAAGAACCATGCTCTTCAATAATACGTGTTGGGCGCCGGCACCACCCGCAGCACTTCCTCAATCGTCGTCACGCCCTCCGCCACTTTCTGCGCGCCGCGCAGGCGCAAGGGTTTCATACCGCTGCGGATTGCCTCCTGGCGCAGCGCACCCATGTCAAAATCCGGGGTGATCAGTTTTTTGATGGCCGGAGAGAAACTCAGCATCTCGTACAGACCGATGCGCCCCTTGTAACCCGTTTTGCGGCATTCCACGCATCCCGCGGCCTTGTACATCCGCTTCGGATTCGGTGCTTTCCAGGGCGCCACCAGCTGATTCCATTCCTCATCGCTCAGTTGCGTTTCCTGCTTGCAATGCGGGCACAGGGTGCGCACCAGTCGCTGGGCAATCACCGCCAGCAGCGTGGACTGCAGCAGGAACGGTGGCACACCCAGATCCAGCAGACGGCTGATTGACGAGGGCGCATCATTGGTGTGCAGCGTGGACAGCACTAGATGCCCGGTGAGCGAGGCTTGCACCGCCATCTCGGCGGTTTCCGCATCGCGTATCTCGCCGATCATGATGATGTCCGGATCCTGGCGCAACAGCGTGCGTACGCCGCTTGCAAACGTGAGATCAATATTGGTCTGCACCTGCATCTGGTTGAGCGCCGGATCCACCATCTCGATGGGGTCTTCCACCGTACACACATTCACATCCGGTTTGGCGAGCTGCTTGAGCGTGGTGTACAGCGTTGTGGTCTTGCCCGAGCCGGTAGGACCGGTGACCAGGATGATGCCATGAGGATTCTCGATCATCGCTTGCCAGAATTTTTCATCCGGTTCTGAAATGCCGAGCTCGCGGTACGTGCGCAGCAACACCGTCGGATCGAATATACGCATCACGAGCTTTTCGCCAAATGCGGTCGGCATGCTGGAGATACGCAGCTCGACTTCCTGGCCGTTGGGGTTGCGCGTCTTGATGCGCCCATCCTGGGGGCGGCGTTTCTCGGAAATGTCCATGCGCGCCAGGATCTTGATGCGGCTGGTCACCGGCGCCAGCACCGCAACCGGGAACTGATACACCTGGTGCAACACGCCGTCTATGCGAAAGCGGATCAGCCCGGCCTCCCTGCGCGGCTCGATATGGATGTCGCTGGCACGCTGATCGAAGGCATATTGCAGCAGCCAGTCCACGATGCTGACCACGTGCTGGTCATTCACGTCGAGTTTGCCGGCACGGCTCAATTCTATGAGTTGTTCAAAATTCTGGATGCCGGTGGCAGCGGTGCCGTGATTCTGGCTCTCGGCGCCGATCACCGAACGCGAAATTGAGTAAAACTCCACCAGATAGCGGGCGATATCTTCCGGATTGGACAGCACCCGGCGGATCTTCTTGCGCTGGATCTGGTTGATCTCGTGCTCCCACTCCCGTTCATAGGGTTCAGCGGTAGCGACGGTGATTTCATCCGCCGTGACTTCCACCGGCAGCACTTTGAAACGCGAGGCGTACGCCTGCGAGATCACGCCGGTGACGCGGCGCATGTCGAGCTTCAGAGGATCAATATGGAAATACGGAAGCCTCAGCTTGCCTGCCAGCCAGACGGTGAGACTCTCGACGGTGAGCGCCGGATTGGGAGGCCGCTCATCCTGCCAGCCGCGTTTGCCGACCACCGACAGGGGATGCTGATCATCATAGACACCGCGTTCCGCCAGCCCGCGCATCAGGCTTACCCGCTCGCCGGTCAGCATGCCATCGGCTACCAGCCAGTCCAGCACTTCCGGCAGTGACAGTTTGTGATCGGCATTCCTGGCAAGCGGGCGGGGATTGGACATGACGTCAGTGTAGTCAAAAGCCCCCGGACCTGCACGACGGGGGCGGCACCCTGCTGATTCCCTATGGGCGCGTCAGCAGCCGGTTCGGATCGTCGAGTTTCAGGGTGCTGATTTTGCCGGTCTTGACCTCCACCACCGCGATGCGATTGTGGTCCGTGTCGGCCACATATAACTCGTCGCCCGCAGCACTCAAACCGCCCGGTTCATCGAACTGGCCGCCATCACCGGCAAATGTCGTTACGCGGCGGGTCTGTGGGTCCAGTACCTTGATCTTGCTGTTGTAGGTGTCTGCTATATATAGAAGCCCGTCGTGCCAGACGATGCCGAGATCATGCTGCAGACGCACATGATCACCCACGCCATCCACGTCGCCGAAATCGAACAGGCCGGTGCCCACCAGGGTGCGCACCTGCGCGCTGGGGCCAAAGCCCACTTGGCGCACGGCGCTTGCTTCCGGATCCGCCACATACATGACCTGACCGTCCGTGGTGAGTCCGCTCGATTGCGCGAAACTGGCCGCGCTCAAGGAACCGTCGCTGATGCCTTCCGCGCCGCTGCCTGCGTACAGACGGATGGTTTGCCCCACGGGATCGTAGGTCCACAACTGGTGCTGACCGGCCATGGCGATGTACAACAGGCCGTCATGCCACAGCACCGCCCAGGGTGTATTGAGTTCCGCGCTGCGCGCCGGCAGCTCGGGATCGGTCATGTACGTCTGCTTGCCGTCACCCGCGACGGTGGTCACGGTGTGATGCACAAGATCAATCTTGCGGATCGCGTTGTTGCCGGTATCCGCCACATACAAGGTATTCGCATCGGCCAGGCTCATGCCCTGCGGATAATGGAATTCCGCGAAAGCATACGCGCCATCTTTCAATCCAGCCGTGCCCGTGCCGATCACCGCCAGCACCTTGCCGGTGAGTGTCGTCACCACGATGCGGTTGTGATTGGAATCGGCAATAAACAGCCGGTCGTGTGCCGGATCCGCCAGCACCTTGCCGGGAAACAGCAAGCTGGTTTTGGGCATTTCCAGATGGATGCCGCTGAACCACAAGGGTTTGGCATTGATCTCGCCTTTGGCGGCAAATCCCTCGATCAGCGTACCGATGACTTTGTTCAGCAAGTCGTAATGACCTTCTCCGGATACCTGGCCGACAACGTTGCCGGCCGGATCAATCACTGTCAGCGTCGGCCAGCCTTCGGCCCCGTACGCGTTCCAGATCTGCATGTCCTTGTCGTTCACCACCGGATGATCAATGCCGTAACGCAGCACCACGGCTTCAATGTGCGCGGTCTTGCGCTCGGTGGCGAACTTGGCGGAATGCACGCCGATAATGACGAGCTTGTTGCCATAGGTTTTCTGGAGCTTTTCCAGATCGGGAATGATATGGAAACAGTTGATGCAACCGTAGGTCCAGAAATCCAGCAGTACCACCTTGCCGTGCAGTTCCACGAGTTTCACCGGCCGGCCGCCGGTATTGATCCAGTCGAGATTGGTGGGGAACGCTGGCGCCGCCATTTTGCCCGCCAGCGACGGCATATTCGCCGCCAATGCCAGCGGCACGGCGCTCAACCCGCCCATCCAGCGCAGACCGATGACGATTACGCCCGCCAGCAGCATCAGGGTAACGGCAAGCAGGGATTTCTTGAGGACTTTCATTGGCTTGAACCTATCTTAGGGTATACGACTATTCCGCCCCTGTGGAGGCAGGCTGCTGTTAGCGGGTTGTTGAAAAACAGCCAGCTAACCGGATACAGGAATGTACCCGCATTTTTCAATCAGTCTAACTGATTGAAAAATGGAGAAAACCGGAAATTGTATTTTCGGTTTTCGAGTTGAAAATGCCACGGAAGGCCTTTTCAACAAGCTATTAGACCTTCGCGGGCATCCATTTATTTCTCTATGTATGATGGAGGCCGGGTTCCATCCGAAGGTTCCCGTCTTGAGGAGGAAGTTCACGTGACAAAACCCGTATGCGTGGTAATCGGCGTCGGCCCCGGCAACGGCGCGGCCTTAGCCCGCCGCTTTGCATCCGAAGGCTACAGCCTGGCCCTTCTGGCCCGCAGCAACGATTTCACTGACAAGTTCGCCGCCGAACTGGGCGAGGCACGTGCCTATGCCTGCGACGCATCCGATCCGGAAACGATCAAAGATGCCTTTGCCCGCATCCGCAAAGAACAGGGCGATGTGGACGTGCTGGTGTACAACGCCGGCTCTGGCGCCTGGGGCAACGTGGAAGAAGTGAGTGCCCGCGATCTGGAAACTGCCTGGCGCGTGAACGTGCTCGGCGCCTTCGCCGCTGCCCGCGAAGTGATCCCCGCCATGAAACAGCGCGGCGCTGGCAGCATCATTTTCATCGGCGCTACCGCCTCACGCCGCGGTGGCGCGAAAGCGGCAGCCTTCGCACAAGCGAAAGCCGCGCAGCGCACACTCGCGGAATCCATGGCGCGGCATCTGTGGCCGGCCGGCATCCACGTAGCGCTGGTGGTGATTGACGGCGTCGTGGACCTGCCGCGCACCCGCGAACGCATGCCCGGCAAACCCGACAGCTTCTTCGTCAAACCCGATGACATAGCCGCAACGGTTTACTGGCTTACGCAACAGCCGCGTTCAGCGTGGAGTTTTGAAGTTGAAGCACGGCCGTTTGGTGAAGTTTGGTAGGTGATCTGTATTTATGCCTGCCACCAGCCCAACGCAGTCTATGGCCTGCTGACACCCTTAGCCGGAACATCCAACAGCCACCGACACCCGCAATGCCGTGCGCTGTTTGAATGAGCTTTATTGAACCTATAATCCCCACCCAATTTCGCGAACGCGGAGATGACCATGGATCCGATCGCTCAGTTCAAAGAAAACGCCAAACAAGGCTGGTCGAGCTTCACTCCGACGGAAATTGCTACGGCCTCAACGGCGCCGCGGCTCGTGAGATACGCCGGCATCGCGCGCGGTATGCAAGTCCTGGACGTGGGCTGCGGCACCGGAGTGGCGGCGCTCACCGCGGCACGGCTCGGCGCACGCGTCACCGGCGTGGACCTCACTCCCAAACTTCTCGAACGCGCCAAACAAAATGCGGCCATCATGAATCTGCAAGTCGAGTGGCACGAGGGCGATGCGGAAGCCCTGCCGCTGGATGACGCAAAGTTCGACGTCGTGATCAGCCAGTTCGGACACATGTTTGCGCCGAGAGCGGATATGGCGACCAAAGAGATGCTGCGCGTGCTCAAGCCCGGCGGCACCATCGCTTTCTCCACCTGGCCGCCGGAACTCCTGGTCGGCAAAATGTTTGCGCTCATCGGCAAATATGCGCCGCCTCCGCCTCCCGGCTTTTCGCCGCCGTCGTTATGGGGTGATCCGGGCACGGTGCGCGAACGGCTCGGAGACGCCGTCAAGAATCTGTGTTTCGACCGTGCTGTAATGCGTTTCCAGATGCTCAGTACCCAGCACTACAGGCTGTTCATGGAAACCAGCATTGGCCCGATTGCAAAACTCGTCGAAGCGCTCAGCGCGTCTGACCCGGCCAGGCTCGCAACAATGCGTCGTGAATTCGAAGAGCTTGCTGCCCTGTATTTCGAGGACAATCATGTGCGGCAGGATTATCTGCTGACGCGCGCGATCAAGTCTTCTTGAGGTTGGCGAGGGCCATTGGCCGTCATTTCAGCTTCCGAAACGCCGCTCGCGGCCCTGATAACTGCGGATTGCGCGCAAAAAATCTATGCGCCGGAATCCGGGCCAGAGCGCGTCACAAAAATAATATTCGCTGTATGCCGCCTGCCACAGCAGGAAACCGGACAGGCGCACCTCGCCGCTGGTGCGGATGATGAAGTCGGGATCGGGAATGCCGGCGGTATAAAGATAATTGCTGATCTGGGAAGCGGTCAGGTGTTCCGCCACTTCGGCTGGCGAACGATGTGAGGCTTGTGCTTCCAGAAGGAGCTTTTTGACCCCGTCCACGATTTCCTCGCGGCCGCCGTAACCAAACGCGATGTTCAGCAGCATGCCGTCGTGTCCGGCGGTGGAATGTTCAAGCGTTTCCGTAGCCGTCACGACCGCATCCGGCAGTTTTGACCGCCGCCCGATCACCTTGACCCTGACTTTGTTCGCCTTGATGCGCGGATGCGTCATCAGCTTGCGGCTTTCGCGGACGAAGAGATCAAACAGATATTCGACTTCGGCCGGCGTGCGATCGAAATTCTCGGCGCTGAACACGAAGATCGTAACGTTGGAAATGCCGAGTTCGAGGCACCATTCCAGCAAATCGTGCACCTTTTCCACGCCGAATTCGTGCCCCTTGCGGACATCCAGGCCGATGCCGCGCGCGAAGCGCCGGTTGCCGTCCAGAATCACGCCGATGTGCTGTGGAATGTGGCCTTTGCTGATTTGGGTAGTGAGCTTGCGCTCATACCCCCAGTAGAGCGGATGACTCAACGCACGCAACAGCCGCAGCACGCGCGCCGGAAAATAACGCGGCACGCTTGCCGCCGGAGTCGCTGCCAAATCCGAGGTATTCAATGCTTACATACCCGTAAGATCGCCAGTTTGGGGTTCGGGCTACCTTTCCGCGCCCTGCACAAGCTGTGATTTTACTGCAACGCCCTGTCAAAGCGAAAAGTGCGGGCGGCAGCCGTACTTGCTTGCGGCGCGCGAAAAGCAATATCCGCGGGGACGGGTCCAGGGACTGATCCGCGTCAGACCCGGCCCATTCCGGTCCAACAGAACGCCTGCAAGCCGGGGATTACCGGGGGGTTTACGCAGTCAGGGCACCAGGCGGGAAACCTCCGCCATCCCGCCCCGCATCATTTTTTCCGCGTCATTAATCGGCATAGGGGGCGCGGTTACCCGCGCGCCCCTGCCACACCACCGGACATGCGGGTCCGCATCCGGCGGTTCGGCGAGTTGAGCTTAGCCGGTTCGACTAATCGAGGTAAGCCGAGCGAGTCG
>JBOIAY010000197.1:0-14597 GCA_050739255.1 Gammaproteobacteria bacterium | reverse complement strand
TGATGTGCCGGGTGCGCTCGAACCAGAAACGTGAGATGCCGGTGAGCACGGTGCCTTTGCCGGGAATTGGGTCCGGCAATACCACGTCGAAAGCGGAGAGCCGGTCACTGGTGACAATCAGCAGATGTTCCGGTCCCGCGTCGTATATATCTCGCACCTTGCCGCGATGAATCAGCGGCAGGCTCTTGAGATGGGTTTCGAAAACCGGAGCAGTTTGACCGGACATGCGTATTTGTCCATGACTGGATGCGTGATGCAGGCTGCGTATCTTCCGCGACGGCGCAACGGCTGTCCAGCGGATGCCGCATGGGAAAGCGCTGGTTAATTCCGTTTCGTCATTCCCGCACAGGCGGGAATCCAGAATTATCAAGAACCTGGATGCCCGCTTTCGTGGTATGACAAATAAATCAGGGGCTCTCTAACGTTAGAATACACTTCTTTTTTCAGCGAGAATCGCATGGGTTGGTTGGGTGCAATCATAGGTGCGTTGCTGGGCTGGTCAATTGCCGGGCGGTGGGGCGCGATCCTGGGTGCGTTGATCGGCTTCAGTTTATCGCGCGCGCGCGCGCATGTCGGTTGGATGGGTGGCGCCCACACCGCGCAGGCGCAGGCTGCGTTCTTCAATGCCACGTTTTCGGTGATGGGCTGCATCGCCAAGGCCGACGGCCGGGTGTCGGAGGACGAAGTCCGCGCTGCCCGCGCGATCATGGCGCAGATGAACCTGACGGCCGAACAGCAGCGCGCAGCCATCGAGCTGTTCAATCAGGGCAAGCAGCCGGATTTCAACCTGGACGCAGTACTGATGCAGTTCCGCAACGAATGCGGCGCCTATCCCGGCTTGTTGCGCATGTTTCTGCAGATACAACTGGCGGCGGCGTTTGCCGATAGCGTGCTGCATCCGGCGGAGCAGGCGATCTTCAATCGCATCTGCGCGCTGTTGGGCATCCCGCCCGTCGAACTGCGCCGCTACGAGGACTTTATCCATGCCCAGCAGACGTTCGGCGGTGGCGGTCAAGCGCCCTCACAATCACGTCCAGACCGGTTGGCAGCGGCGTACCAGACGCTGGGCATCCAAGCCGAGGCGAACGATCAGGAAATCAAACAGGCGTACCGCCGGCTCATGAAGGAAGACCATCCCGACCGGCTGGTGGCGCGCGGCCTGCCGGAAGCGATGATCAAGCTTGCCCAGGAAAAGGCCAAGCAGATCAACGTTGCCTACGAAGTTGTGAAAACCGCGCGTGGGATAAAGTAAGCGGTGCCTTAAACCAATGTTTTGATAAAATGGTTTGGAGATAATTCGAGGGAATGAGCGTTTATGCTGGACAGTGTGCGGTGCGATGAGATCAAGTCTGCGCAAACACGACGGGATTTCGTTCCGGAATCGCGTTTCGGTTTCTGGTTCTTGGGCACCGATATCTGGGAACGGCATGTCATCCAGTACAGCCTGGACGATTTAGGCAGTCTGATCAGCGAACCCTGGGAAGCTTATCCGGTAATACTGGACGCGGGCTGTGGCCAGGGCCGATCCTTTCATTTGCTGAATGCGAAATTCCATCCGCAGCGCCTGATCGGTGTGGATGCGGAAGTCCACGGCTTGGTGCGCGCCCGTCAGGCAGCGCTTCGGTATGGAGTGCAGGCGGAACTGTTGCGCGGCGACTGCTCCGCCCTGCCGCTGCCGGATGCGTGTGTGGATCTGGTGTTTTGCCACCAGACTTTCCATCATCTGGTGCATCAGGAACAGGCCCTGGCGGAATTTTATCGCGTCTTGAAACCCGGCGGTTTGTTGTTGTTTGCCGAGTCCACCCGTGAATATATCAACACTTGGTTTATTTACTTCCTGTTCCGTCATCCAATGGAAGTGCAGCGCAGCGCGGAGGAATATCTGGACATGATCCGCCGTGTGGGTTTCGCATTCGGGGAGCGCAACGTGCTGTTCCCGTATCTTTGGTGGAGCCGCACCACCTTGCGAGGCGTGTTGGAATTGCTGCACCTGCGGCGTGCACCGCCGCCAGGTCAGCGCAAAGAGACGCTGGTGTATATGGTTGGTACCAAACCAATTTGATGGCTTTGCAGCCGTTTTCAGTCGTAAAACGAAAACGCGCCTGTCATTGCCACAAAGATTACGATCAGGCCGAGAATCAGGTTGATGAGGATGACGATTCGGATCTGGTTCATGGCTTTTTTGGCGGCTGCTTCGTCGTTGATTTCCACGCCATGACGCAAACGCCGGTAGGGTGCGAAGGACACATGTGCAAACAGCAGCATCATGATGATGCCAAGTGCCAGCATCAGCTTCACGAAGGCCGGCGCTTGTTTGAAACCGCCGAACGCGCCGAAGATTAGGTAAAAACCGCTGATGAGCAGCACTGCGATGCAAGCCCAGACCCATGGAAAGAAACGCCTGAATACCGCCGCCCACAGATGCGCGCGCGCCAGGGCGCTGTGCTCCGCGAGCGCCGGTCGCAACGCCATATAGGCGAAGAACATGCCGCCCACCCAGATGGTCGCAGATAGCACGTGCAGCGCAACGGCGATGGCGTTGGTAATGCCTATGGCATTCATATACACGTGCTCCGGTATTTGTTTGGCAGCTACTGGCCCGGCGGTCAGCTCATGAGGTAAAGTGTAACGCCAATCCTCACTTGATCGAGAGTTCCACATGCAGGATTTTCGCATCGCCGCATCGATCCTGTCCGCCGATTTTGCGCGGCTGGGTGATGAGGTTGACAGTGTTCTGAAGGCCGGCGCGGACATGATCCATTTCGACGTGATGGACAACCATTACGTGCCCAACCTCACGGTCGGACCCGTGGTATGCGAGGCGCTGCGCAAGCATGGCGTGAAGGCGCCCATTGATGTGCATCTCATGGTGAAGCCGGTGGACCGGCTCATCGGTGCGTTTGCCAAAGCCGGCGCCACCGACATCACCTTTCATCCCCAGGCGAGCGAGCATGTGGATCGCAGTCTGGCGCTCATCCGCAGCCATGGATGCCGTGCGGGTCTGGTGTTCAATCCGGCAACACCGCTTGATGACCTGAAGTACGTGATGGACAAATTGGATATGGTGCTCATCATGTCGGTGAACCCCGGCTTTGCCGGCCAGATGTTCATCACATCGAGTATCGACAAACTGCGCGAAGCGCACGCATTTATCAAGCAAAGTGGCCGCGATATCCGCTTGGAGATTGACGGTGGCGTGAAGGTGGACAACATCCGCGAGATCGCCGCGGCCGGTGCTGATACCTTCGTGGCCGGTTCTGCCATCTTCGGCGCCAAGGATTACAAGGCTGTCATCAAAGCCATGCGCGATGAGCTGGCGCACGCTGCGGGTTGATGCCTTCAATCCAACTGGTTGCGTTTGATCTCGACGGCACGTTGGTGGACAGTGCGCCGGATATAGCCCGAGCGGTGGATAACATGGCGCACGAGGTCGGGTTGTCGCCGCCAGGTTTCGAGAAAGTGCGCACATGGATCGGCGACGGGGTGCAGCGGCTGGTGAAGCGCGCGCTCACCAGCACGCAGGATGGCGAACCGGATGCTGAATTGTATCGGCGCGGTTTCGAAGCCTTCCGCCGCATTTATACTGCGCATCTGGCAGTGGAGACCCGTTTGTATCCAGGTGTGCGCGAAGTGCTTGATGAGTTGCTACGCGTGGATATTCACCTGGCCTGCATCACCAACAAGTCCGCCGAATTCGCCGAACCTTTATTGAGTGCGCTCGACATCCGCGGCTGTTTCGGCGTGGTGCTGTCTGGTGATTCACTCGCGCAACGCAAACCCGATCCGCTGCCATTGTTGCATGCCGCACAGCATTTCAAGGTCGAGCCGGCACGGTCCTGTATGGTGGGCGATTCGAGGAACGATCTGCTCGCGTCCCAGGCCGCAGGGTTCAGGACCATTGGTGTGTGCTACGGCTATGGCAGAGATCTAAGCGTCCTTCAACCGGATGCTATGCTGAATTCCCTCACGGAATTGCCGCCGCTGCTGGAGAAATGGACGACGGGGCTTGCGACTACCGCAGCATCCCGGTATCTTTAGCTGCGGTGCGTTTCCGCACCCCCTGTTTAGGCCATTTCCGCATGTCTTTTCTGGTCGAGCTGAACGGAGCTGAAAAATCCCGCACTTGGCGATGCTGAGACGCAGGTTTTTGCGTTTCTGAGTAACCCGCCGTTTTCAGGTGAGTGTTCATGGACCAGCAGCGTTTTGATGGCCTCCGGGCCGCCGGCTACAACCGTATCCCCGTCGTAAGAGAGATCCTCGCGGATCTCGACACGCCCTTGAGTGTCTATCTCAAGCTTGCCGACGCGCCCAATTCATTTCTGCTGGAATCCGTGGAAGGCGGCGAAACCTGGGGCCGCTATTCCATCATCGGCCTGCCGGCGCACACCATCATCAGTTACACAAGTGGTGAGTTGAAGGTGCATGGCCGCGAGCGCGAGGAACGCATCGCCACGGATGATCCGCTGATGGAAATTGAAAAGCTGCGGCTGCGGTACCGCGTGCCGGTGATGGAAGCTCTGCCGCGTTTCAGCGGCGGATTGGTGGGCTATTTCGGTTACGACATCGTAACGAGCATTGAACCGCGCCTCAAGAACACCGCCAAACCGGACTCACTCGGTTGTCCGGACATCCTGCTGCTGATCACGGACGAGCTGGTGATCTTCGACAATCTGCGCGGCATGCTGCAACTGGTGGTGCATGCGGATGCAGACTCATCCAGTGCATTTGCTGACGCGCAACGCCGTCTCGACGATTTGGTGGCACGTCTGCGCGGACCTTTGCATTATCCGTCACAACAGGGATTTGCCGGCAGCGTCGCCGGTGAGTTCCAGTCCGGTTTCGATCAGCGCGCATTCTGCGCCGCAGTGGTAAAAGCCCGCGACTACATCCGCGACGGTGACATCATGCAGGTGGTGTTGTCGCAGCGGCTCACCGCGCCATTCGCCGGCAACGCCCTGGATATGTATCGTGCGCTGCGGGTGCTGAATCCCTCACCTTACATGTATCACCTGAATTTCGGTGATTTCCAGGTAGTGGGCTCCTCGCCGGAGGTGCTGGTGCGCGTTGAAGACGGTGAAGTGACGCTGCGGCCAATCGCCGGTACCCGACCACGGGGTCGCACAGCTGCAAAAGACGCAGCGCTGGCGGAGGAATTGCTGGCGGATCCGAAGGAGCGCGCCGAGCATGTGATGTTATTGGATTTGGGCCGCAATGACGTGGGCCACATCAGCGAAACCGGCAGTGTGCGCGTCACCGAGCAGATGGTGATTGAACGGTATTCCCACGTGATGCATATCGTGTCGCAAGTGCAGGGGAAATTGCGCAAAAATCTTAATTCCATAGATGTACTGCGCGCGTGTTTCCCCGCCGGCACTGTGAGTGGCGCGCCGAAAGTACGGGCGCTGGAAATTATTCGCGAACTGGAACCGGTGAAGCGCGGCATCTATTCCGGCGCGGTGGGCTATCTCGGCTGGAACGGCAATATGGATACTGCCATCGCGATTCGCACTGCTGTCATCAAAAACGGCTACCTGCACGTGCAGGCCGACGCCGGCATCGTGCATGATTCGGTGCCGGAGAAAGAATGGGAAGAAACCTTGAACAAGGGTCAAGCGCTGATTCGGGCGGTCGGAATGACGAATGGGGGCGTATCGTGATGTGTGACTGTGAGGGAGATCTTTTGTGCGGCTTTCAGCCATACCCGGTTTTAGATAACTGGATTTGCACCCGCATTAGATTTCCACGAGATAACAGATGCTCCTGATGCTCGATAATTACGACTCCTTCACCTACAACCTGGTGCAATACCTGGGCGAGTTGGGCGCGGACGTGCGCGTGTACCGCAACGATGCCATTCGCATCGAGCAAGTGGAAGAACTTCACCCAGAACGCATTGTGATTTCGCCTGGGCCGTGTACGCCCAACGAGGCGGGTATTTCAGTGGAACTCATCCAGAAGCTCGGCGGCAGGATTCCGATCCTGGGCGTGTGTCTGGGCCACCAGAGCATTGGCCAGGCCTTTGGAGGCAAGGTGGTGCACGCGGGACAGGTAATGCACGGCAAGACTTCCCTGATTCATCATAGCGGCCAGGGCGTGTTTGCCGGTTTGCCCAACCCCTTCGTAGCCGCGCGCTATCATTCGCTGGTGATTTCGAAAGATGCTGTGCCGGATTGCCTGGAGATCACCGCCTGGAGCGTGGATGAGGACGGTGATATCGAAGAGATCATGGGCGTGCGTCACAAAACTCTGGCGGTGGAAGGCGTGCAATTCCATCCCGAGGCTATTCTGACGCAGCATGGGCATGCGTTGCTGCGGAATTTTTTGGAACCAATCCGGGCCGGCAATGATTTGTAGGAGTGGCTCTTAGCCGCGATGCCGTTTCAATCGCGGCAACATGCCGCTGCTACATACAAATAGACAGAGGCTCGCTCATTTGGACATCAAAGAAGCCATCAGCCGAATCGTGGATCGGGAAGATCTTCCCCGCGCCGATATGGAATCGGTCATGCGCCAGATCATGACCGGCGGTGCTACGCCCATCCAGATCGGTGGTTTCCTCGCAGGCCTGCGCGCCAAGGGCGAGAGCGTGGAGGAAATCACCGCCGCGGCCACGGTGATGCGCGAGCTGGCGGTGCGTGTGAAAGTGGGCAAGCTGCATCTGGTGGATACCTGTGGCACCGGCGGCGATGGCAAACGGCTGTTCAACATTTCCACCGCGGCCGCGTTCGTGGTGGCGGCGGCCGACGGACGTGTGGCCAAGCACGGCAACCGCGCCATGTCCGGAAGCACCGGCAGCGCCGATGTGCTGGAGGCTCTGGGCGTGAAACTGGAACTGCCGCCCGAGCGCATCGCGCGCTGCATTGACGAGGTGGGATTGGGGTTCCTGTACGCGCCTGCGCATCACAGCGCCACACGCTATGCCGCCGCGCCGCGCAAGGAATTGGGCACGCGCACGCTCTTCAACCTACTCGGGCCGCTGACCAATCCGGCCGGCGCACCGCATCAGCTTCTGGGCGTGTTTGCACAACGCTGGGTGGAATCGCTCGCGAAGGTATTGCGTGCGCTTGGCAGCGAGCATGTCCTGGTGGTGCATTCTCAAGACGGGCTGGACGAGATCAGCATCGCCGCTCCCACCTGGGTCACGGAGTTGCAGCACGACCAGATCCGCAGCTATATGCTTGAGCCCCAGGATTACGGCATTGCACGGCAATCCGTGGATGGCCTGCAGGTAACGAGCGCCATGGAAAGCCTAGTGCTCATCCGCGAGGCGCTGGCGGGCAAGCCGGGACCGGCCTTCGACATGGTGGCGTTGAACGCCGGTGCGGCGATTTACGCGGCGGGTGTAAGCATGACCTTGGCGGCGGGGGTGGAACGCGCGCGGGAAGTCATACGCAGCGGTGAGGCGCAACGGCGGCTGGAGCGGCTGGTGGAAGCGACCCGATGAACGATACGCCCGACATACTCAAACGCATTTTGGCTGACAAGGCTGAGGAAATCGTGGCGCGCAGTCAGGCGCTGCCTTTAGCCAGCCTGCGCGCTGGCCTTGTCAACTTGCCGCCCACGCGCGGGTTTTACCACGTGCTGCGGCAAGCAGTAAATGCCGGCCGGTCCGCTATCATCGCCGAAATCAAGAAAGCCTCGCCGAGCAAGGGCCTGCTGCGCCCGGATTTCGACGTGCGCGTGATTGCCGCGAATTACGCCAAAGGCGGCGCCACCTGCCTATCGGTGCTCACGGATGCAAAGTATTTTCGCGGTGATGCGGCTTATCTGAAAATCGCGAAACAAGCGTGCACGCTGCCGGTACTGCGCAAGGACTTCATCATTGATCCCTGGCAGGTGTACGAATCGCGCGTGCTCGGCGCGGACTGTATCCTGCTGATCGTCGCGGCCCTGGGCGATGCCATGCTCGCCGACCTCGCGCGGCTGGCGGCCGACCTGGACATGGACGTGCTGGCGGAAGTCCACAACGCCGCGGAACTGGAGCGTGGGCTGATGCTGGATCTGCCGCTCATCGGCATCAACAACCGCAATCTGCGCACCTTTCACACGAACGTACAAACCACACTGTCGCTGCTGCCGGGCGTTCCTCACGACCGCATGGTGGTGACGGAAAGCGGCATCGGCACACGGAGCGATGTGCGGCGATTGCGCGAGCGTGGAGTGCAAGCTTTTCTGGTGGGCGAAACATTCATGCGCACGGCTGATCCTGGTGCGAAACTACGGGAACTGTTCGGTGACTGAGCAAGCCGCGATACTGAAATTGATCTTCTGCTTGTCACATGTTCAGAGGCGAAACTTGGCATGAAACTCGTGAATTCCGTTTTTATCGCCGCCGGCATACTGGCCACTATCTATGGTGCCATGATCTTGTGGAGCGCAGCCATCAGCAAACAGGACGCGAGACAAGATGACTGGCTCCATTCGGACGAAATCATCCAGAGCAAGTTCAACAAGATGGAACATTTGAGACATATGCTGCAACCGGAGCGCCGGAGCATTAGTTTTAGCCGCAGCAAGGCGCGCGGCTACGCCATGGTGGTGATAGGGATTGTGCTGATAGTTTTCGCCTTCACTTGAGCATCAGGATGATTATCTCACTGGTATCCCAACGTTGCAGGTTGAGGCCTCTTTCAGAAAAGGACCTTGCGGTTTTTTCGCAGTATCGTGCAGTCCCTTCCATAGCCAGATTCCAAAGCTGGTCATCCTATTCGCTGGATGATGCGAAGGAATTATACGAAACCCAGACCAGAACCGGGTTTGGAGAAACTGATACGTGGTTTCAAATCGCAATCGCCGATAGAAAGGATGATTCACTATTGGGAGATTGCGCACTACATTTCCTGGCTGATAATCAACAGGTCGAAATCGGCTTCACCCTGGCACCCGGGTATCAAGGCGAGGGCCTGGCAAAAGAAGCTGTTTCTCTTTTGCTTGATTATGTTTTCACGGAAATGGGCAAGCATCGCGTGGTAGCGATTACCGGCGCAGAAAATCATTCTGCAAAAAAATTGCTGCTGGCTCTTGGATTCAGACAAGAAGCGCATTACCTGAAAAATGTTTTTTTCAAAGGCAAATGGTGTGATGAATGTCTCTTCGCATGCCTGGAAAGTGAATGGAAAGTATGGCGCTCGATGCGGCCTTCAGATTAGGCTTATACCCAATACGCGGTGCCGGTCATTATTTTTGAAGTGAGCCGCATGAGTGTGCGTACCGGCAGCGGCATGGCTTGGCCACCGGCGTGGGTGGCAGTGGTGCCGTGGCGGGCTTCGTCCTGTTGCATCTGTTCCAGGATGGCGCGGCTCTTGTGATCGCCGGAAGGCAACCGGTTCAGATGCCTGTCCAGATGTTTTACTACCTGGCGCTCGGTTTCAGCCACGAAACCGAGGCTGAAGTTATCGCCGACTACGCCCGCCAGGGCACCGATGGCGAAGGAACCCAGGTACCAGATGGGATCAAGTCGGCTGGCATCAGTCTCTAGTTCCTGAAGCCGTTGCTCGCACCAAGCCAAGTGGTCAATTTCCTCGGCGGCGGATTGTGCCATGCCGCTGCGCACCACATCGCTGTGGGCAGTGAAGGCTTGTCCCTGGTACAGCGCCTGGGCGGCCACTTCGCCGGCGTGATTGACGCGCATGAGCCGGCCGGAGAAACAGCGTTGCTCGACAGACAGATCATCGGTGGCCTGTTTGGCGGCCGGATTGGCGCGTGCGGCGCTGTGCGACGCGGCGGGAAACACGGTGCGCAGTGCCCGGTCTAGCTCGGTGATGAGCCGATCCGGAAGATTGATACAACGCGCGGTGTTCATGGGGCAATTATAGTGCCTGTGCATCTGCTTGATCGGGCAACTGACGCGCCAGGATTTCGATTGGGTGCAAAAGCGGGATGTCCAGGCCATGGCGCTGCAAGGCTGTTTGCAGGTGCAGGGCGCATCCTACATTGGAAGTGACTAACACTGTGGGACCAATCTTTTCCACCATCGCGACGATGTGATCTGCCAGCGAGTCGGCGGTTTCCGGTTCGTTCAGCACATAGCTGCCCGCCGCGCCGCAGCAGCCTGTGCTGGCGGGCAGTGTTTCCACCCTCAGCTCCGGAATGCAGCGCAACAGTTCCGCGACGGCTTTGTCGGTCTTGAGCACGTTTTTCAGCGTGCAGGGGCTGTGCACCAGCACCGTGGCATTCCAGGGTTTGAATTGAATCTGACTGAGCCGATGCGCATGGAGGAGAAAACTGCTGATGTCACAGCTACGCGCACTGAATGCCTTAGCACGTGGATCATTTACTAGAAACGGGTATTCGGCCAAGGTGGCGCCACAGCCGCTAGCCGTATTCAATAAAGGCGCATTGGTGTCCGTGTGAAAAGTATCGAGATTTTTCCGAACCAGTGTTGCGGCATGTTTAGAGCGGCCGGCATGCTGGTCCAGCGCGCCACAGCAGACTTGGCCCTCCGGGATATGCACGCTGTAACCGAGGGTATTCAATATGCGAATGCTTGCTTCAGTTACACCGGGTTGTGTCACACGTGCGATGCAGCCGAGAAACAATTCGACTTCCTGTTCGCCGCCTGCCCGTGGCTGATTCACACCGTGCCAACGGTGTGGCACAGATATTTTCGGCAACAATTTTGTAAGCCGGTCAAGCCGCGGTGAAACAAAAGCCAGATTGTGCAGGCCTAGGCTCTGCGCAAACCACAGCGCAAGATGTAGGCAGCGCAGCAGCGCCGGATGGCGCATGCACACGGCAAACAAACGTGTGGCCAAAGTTTCTTTGTGACCGTGCCGGACGAATTCCTCGCGCGTGGCGTCAATGAGTTTGCCGTAAGGCACTTCGGCGGGGCACACTACTTCGCAGGCGCGGCAAGCGAGGCAGCGATCCAGATGGTCGGTGAGTTGTGGGGTGATTTCCAGCGCGCCGGTGGCGAAACCCTGCATCAGCGCAATGCGCCCGCGCGGCGACTCGCCTTCGTCCAGGGTGTTCAGGTAGGTGGGGCAATGAGGCAGGCACAATGCGCACTTGACGCACTTGTCGGCGTCAGCCAGAGGGAAATCGGGCAGCGGTTGTGACATAAGGACGAGCGCCATCTTTGGCAGTGCTGGTATGGCTTATCATAACAACCCGCAGCCCGGGAGTTCTTTTGCTGGCTGTCTTCATTGAGGTAATTCCTGGTTAATTTTTGTTCCCTGACGGATTTTTTCGGGGAGGGAGTTTGCATGTTCAAGAAATTGTTGATTCTGGGCGTCGCCGCGCTCGCAGTAGTGGCCAGCACCGCGTATGCGGGTGACGACCTGACACAACTCGATGCCAATGTGGCCGCCACCAAGAAGCCCGCCGCAAAGGAAGGCTGGCAGGGTTCCGTGTCACTGGGGTATGTGGCAACCACCGGCAACACCAGCACCCGCAGTCTCAATGGCCAGGCTCTGGCCGGCTACAAGAGCGGTCCGTGGCAAGACTTGCTGTCATTCCAGGCGATCCAGGCCAGCGCCAACGGGGTCACTACCGCGCAAAGTTATGACCTCAATGGTCAGAGCAATTACAGTTTTACCGCCAATGATTACGTTTTTGGCCTGGCGAACTACCTGCGCGATACCTTTAGTGGATACCAGCACCGCACCTCGGAGGTCGTGGGTTACGGCCGGCGCTTGCTGACCACGGATACCCAGCAACTGGATGTGGAGTTCGGCGCCGGCGCACGCCAGACCCGTTATACCAATGACACCAGCGACAACGGGCTGATCGAGATGCTGGCAACCAACTATCTGTGGAAGTTCACGGAGAAAAGCAATTTTTCCGAGAACCTGAGCGTAACACATGGCTCGGATGACACTTTTACCCAGTCCATCACCGCGCTGACCACGAATCTGGCGGGTAATTTCGCCCTTTCCATTTCCTATACCGTGAAACACAACAGCACGGTGCTGCCCACGTTCAAGAAAACCGACACCATCACCGCCGTGTCACTGGTTTATACGTTCTGAGCGGCTGGCGAGGAGTAAAATAGCGGCACTTGTTTCACAGAGCGCCGCTTTTTCTTTGAGATTTTCGTGTATTACCACCGCCACATCTTTTTCTGCCCCAACAAACGCGAAGACGGTTCGCCCTGCTGTCAGAACCATGATGCCGAGCATATGCGCAGCTACGCCAAACAGAAGGTGAAAGCCCTGGGCATTGCCGGACCAGGGGGCGTGCGCGTCAACAAGTCCGGCTGCATGGATCGTTGCAGCGAAGGCCCCATTGCCGTGATCTATCCGGAAGGGGTTTGGTATAGCTATTCCGATTTGGACGACATTGACGAGATCATCGAGGAGCACCTTCTCAACGGTCGCGTGGTGGAGCGCTTGAAGATATAGCAACTAATTGATTTTATTGTATATTTCTGCCAATGTTTGGTGCGTTCCAAGACGCTGCGCAAACCCGATGCAGCCACCCAAGTGGTTGAAAAATAACGGGGTGTCGCGTAGCATTGCGCCCTTTTCAGCGCTCCCCGGAGTTCAGGTTCATGAAGACTTTTTCGGCCAAGGCGGAAACCGTCAAGCGCGACTGGTACGTTGTGGATGCCAGCGGCAAAACCCTGGGCCGCTTGGCCACCGAACTCGCGCGACGGCTGCGCGGCAAGCACAAACCTGAATACACGCCGCATGTGGATACCGGCGATTACCTGGTGGTGATCAATGCGGAGAAAATCCACGTGACCGGCCACAAGCTGGAAGACAAGATATATCACCGGCACACCGGCTACATCGGCAACATGAAGCATACGAGCCTCGGCAAGTTACTGGAAAAGCATCCCGAGCGCGCCATCGAGATCGCCGTCAAGGGCATGCTGCCCAAGAATCCGCTGGGCCGTGACATGTTCAAGAAACTCAAGGTGTATGCCGGCACGGAGCACAAGCACGCCGCTCAGCAACCTCAGAAACTCGATATCTGAACCCTGTTTTTTCAAGAGAACCATCCAAATGGCAGTGAGCACCAATTACGGAACCGGCCGCCGCAAAACCTCCAAGGCGCGCGTGTTTCTGAAACCCGGCAAGGGCCGCATCCTCATCAACGGCCGTCCGCTGGACGAATATTTCGGCCGTGTGACCTCGCGCATGATCGTGCGCCAACCGCTGCAAGTGGTGAATCAGCTGGATAGCCTCGATATCAACGTGACGGTAGCCGGCGGCGGCACCACCGGCCAGGCGGGCGCCATCCGCCATGGCATTACCCGTGCGCTAATTGATTATGATGAAGTCCACCGTTCCCCGCTGCGCAAGGCAGGCTTCGTGACCCGCGACGCCCGCGCCGTGGAGCGCAAGAAAGTTGGCCTGCACAAGGCCCGCCGCGCACCGCAATACTCGAAGCGTTAACTTCCTCGGGATACGACTCCCGGTCTATTGGGGGATCGTCTAGCGGCAGGGCGCACCGTATAGGTGTGCGTCGAGACAGGATGTCGAGGACGGTCAGCCTGCCAGGGACGGTTCCCTGATAATTGATGAACGTTTGGGGGATCGTCTAGCGGTAGGACTGCGGACTCTGACTCCGCCAACCTAGGTTCGAATCCTAGTCCCCCAGCCAAAGATTAATGACCCGCCATTAAAGCGGGCTTTTATAATTACCGGATACTTTGATGCGCGTTATTGAGAATGTTCAAACAGCGTATTCTTGTCTCACCGTGTAATCTTTTCCACTCTATCCTCGTACCCCACCAGCAGCACATCCGCCGGCCGGCGGGCGAAGATGCCGACGCAAACCACGCCGGCGATCTGGTTGATTTCGTCTTCCAGGGCGGGCGGATCGAGGATGGTCAGTCCGTGGACATCCAGGATCACATTGCCGTTGTCGGTGATGAACCCTTGGCGCCAATCGGGCCGGCCACCGAGTTTCACCAGCTCCCGCGCCACGTAGCTGCGCGCCAAGGGGATGACTTCCACCGGCAGCGGGAAGCTGCCCAATACTTCCGTCAGTTTGCTGTCGTCCACGATGCAGACGAAGCGCTTGCTGACCGCTGCCACGATCTTTTCCCGTGTGAGCGCGCCGCCGCCGCCCTTGATGAGTTGCAGGTGACGATTGGTCTGATCCGCGCCATCCACGTACACCGTCAATTCACCGGCGGCGTTCAGGTCGAGTATCGGGATGCCGAGCGCCTTGAGGCGCTGACTGGATGCTTCGGAACTGGATACCGCGCCGTCCAGACGGCCTTTGATGTTTTTGAGCGCGTCAATGAAATAGTTGACGGTGGAGCCGGTGCCGACGCCGATGATGCGGGCGTCATCCAGCCAGTTCAGGGCTTCGATGGCAGCCCGTTTCTTGTTGTCTTCCGCGCTCATGGTGGTGATTTTCCCCATTATTTTAGCTAGAACCTATCTCAAAACGTCGCGAGCGCAGGCAGAACGCGGCGCGCGGCGGCGAGAAAGCGGAGTGTACACGCCAGTACATGAGCATTTCGAGCCGGCGCGCAATAAAGTTATGCCCAGCGCAGCAGTTTTGAGATAGGCTCTAATCGGCATAGGGGGCGCGGTTACCCGCGCGCCCCTGCCACACCACCGGACATGCGGGTCCGCATCCGGCGGTTCGGCGAGTTGAGCTTAGCCGGTTCGACTAATCGAGGTAAGCCGAGCGAGTCG
>JBOIAY010000196.1:0-13372 GCA_050739255.1 Gammaproteobacteria bacterium | reverse complement strand
TCTGCGGACTGCTCGCTATGTATACGAGTTTCGCGCTAGTGACCAACGCCACCTTTAACAGGGTGGTGCTACCGGTCGGCGCACCCTCTGATAGTTAAATCAGGATGATCGTGTGTTGATTCGGGTGGTCGCTGCAAGGCGGCCGCCCGATCATGCGGTAAAACAAATACGTTGACGGCACACCACACAGGTTTTGATGCTTGGTGCGCACCTTAAAATAGTAACTAGCTCCGTCGCGATCAGGAGTGACGGTTCATGCAAGGAGTCAATGACCATGACAGACAAAACTCAAGCGAAGGAATACACCGAGGTCAGCGAAGCGCAGATCGCAGTGCACTGGAAAGAGGAAGAATATTTCCGCCCGTCAAAGGTATTCGTCGAGCAGGCGAACATGCAGGACCGTGATGTCCGCAAGCGCTTCGGTATGGAGAATTTTCCAGACTGCTTCAGGGAATATGCGGATATGTTGACCTGGTTCGAGCCGTATCACACGGTCCTCGACACGAATAAACCGCCTTTCTGGAAATGGTTTGTCGGCGGTAAACTGAACGCCTGCTACAACTGCGTGGATCGTCATCTCGCACAGTATCGCAACAAGGCGGCGCTCATCTTCATTGCCGAGCCCGAAGCAGACCCGCCGGTCGTGCTGACCTATCAGGAGCTTTACGTCCGTGTCAACGAGATGGCGGCGCTACTGCGGGATTATTGCGGACTCAAGGCCGGCGACCGTGTAACGCTGCACCTGCCAATGACGCTTGATCTGCCCGTCACCATGCTCGCGTGCGCGCGCTTGGGCGTCATTCACTCACAGGTGTTCGGCGGATTTTCCGGCCAGTCATGCGGTTCGCGCATCCAGGATTCTGGTAGCCGTATTCTTATCACGACAGATGCGTACTGGCGTTCAGGCAAGCTGATCGATCACAAAGTGAATGCCGACATCGCAGTGAAGACTGCGAAGGACACTGGGCAAGATGTGGACAAAGTCCTCATCTGGCAACGTTATCCCGGCAAGTACAGCTCACCGACTCCGATGGTCGAGGGACGTGACTTCTTCGTCAATGACATCCTGAAAGAGTACGTGGGCAAGCGTGTTGACTCGGTGCCAATGGACTCGGAAGCTCCCTTGTTCCTGATGTACTCCAGCGGCACCACTGGCAAGCCAAAGGGATGCCAACACCGCACCGGGGGGTATATGGCCTACGTTGCCGGCACCTCCAAGTACATCCAGGATATCCATCCTACAGATACTTACTGGTGCATGGCTGATATCGGCTGGATCACCGGGCACTCGTACATTGTCTACGGGCCGCTCGCTCTTGCGGCTACCAGTGTAATGTATGAAGGCGTCCCCACTTATCCGGACGTACGGCGCCCCTGGAGAATCGCCGAACGCTTGGGCGTGAACATCTTCCATACCTCACCGACCGCGGTGCGGGCGCTGCGGCGTCTAGGTCCGGAGGAGCCGAGAAAGTGCAATCATCACTTCAAGCACATGACGACCGTTGGTGAGCCCATCGAGCCGGAAGCGTGGCGCTGGTACTACGACGAGATCGGCAAACGCGAAGCCGTGATCGTGGATACCTGGTGGCAGACCGAGAACGGTGGGTTCCTGTGTAGCACGATCCCCGCTCTTGATGCGATGAAGCCAGGCAGCGCCGGACCCGCCGTGCCGGGAATCTATCCGATCATCTACGACGAGGACGGCAAGGAGATCGCCAAAGGTTCCGGACAAGCCGGCAACATCTGCATTCGCAATCCGTGGCCTGGAATCATCCAGACCATCTGGGGTGATGACCAGAGATTTGTGGATACCTATTACAAACGCTATTGCAAGAATCCCCAGAGCAAGGATTGGCGCGATTGGCCCTATATGGCGGGTGACGGCGCGATGCAAGCCGCGGACGGATATTTCCGTATCCTCGGCCGCATTGACGACGTCATCAACGTCTCCGGCCACCGCTTGGGCACCAAGGAAATCGAGTCGGCCTGCCTGACCGTGCCGGGAGTCGCCGAAGCGGCGGTGGTACCGGTCATGGACAAGGTCAAGGGACGCGTGCCTGACGTTTATGTGTCCCTCAGCCCTGGAGCAACCGACACCACTGATATCAGCAAGCGAATCGTACAGGCGTGCGATGACATCATAGGCAAGATCGCACGCCCACGGAAGGTCCACGTCGTACCGGATATGCCCAAGACGCGGTCTGGCAAAATTATGCGTCGAGTACTCGCCGCGATCTCCAACGGGCGTGACGTCGGCGATGTGACGACACTGGCTAATCCGGCCGTCGTTGAGGAGATCCGCGAGATGGTGCAAGGCAAGGAGGCAGTGGTTACGACTGAAGCCGTGCCCGAAGACATCGCCAGATTCGGGCGGAATGACTAAGGTCAGCTGTCTATGTAAGCAAAGCGATTCTATCCCATAACATCTGTAGGGCATTTCCAAGCCTATGCTCAGTGTTATTCGGGTACATACTAGAACAGAGCCTCATCTGTGGAGATTGAATCGCCAAGCCAGTGAAGGATTGCTGGATTACGCCGCGCGCATCAGCCGCATACATCCTGATATGGCGGAGCATGTAAATACGATCACGTCGTTATATACAAATCTGCGTTACGCAGGAATGGACGGTGTCCAAGAATTCACGAGTCTGGTCCGAGCCCTCAAGCCCTAGCACTCATAATGCTGTAGTCGGTGATTCGCCTGCGAGCAACGTCACCGTCCATTTCAATACGGCTTGTCTGAAAACTGGAATGACCAGACAAAATCCTGATCCAGCGTCACTATCTTTGGTTTAGCGTCTAGCCACAAACGGGAAATCCAGGTGTCACCTCGTGAGGTAACTACGGCAGTACCATGCTCTTGTCGTGAGTAAGATTCATGGCCGGTAAAGAGTGAAAATTGCGATGGATCATTGCCAGCGAGTGCGCTGACAATATCGAAACGTTTGGTCGGCCCCGACACCAACGCGCGAACCTCGATACGCCCCTGTGCTGTCACGAAACTCATGCTGGCTTCGTTGCCCTTCGGGGTTTCGTGAACGCTGAGTGTTACCTTCGCATTGGTGATGCTGAACCCATGGCGTTTGAACAACTGCATGACGGGACCGGACACTGGCCCGAACGCATCCGGTATCACCGCCCAGCCGTGCCCGTTTGATTGCTGTATGCCATGAGTATCTTTCGGGGTCTGCACCGGTATGATGACCGCGCCAATGGTAAACGATCCGCTGCCGCTTTTACCGATAAGGGATTGCGGACAGGACGTGGCAAACACCAAAAGAATGCCGTGGCCTTTCACCGGTCCCTGCGTCGGTTGCCAGCGTGGGCCGATTACTTTCTGCAGGGCCGCAAACGGCGGTGTCCAACCGATGGTCAATCCCTCGCAGGGTGATTTGGATGCAGTTATCCAGGTTTCCGCGGGTGCGGCACTGGCAACGGGTACGCTCATGACGAGCAGACATGCCGCTAGGATCAGACTGTGAATCTCAGGCATCCTGCGCCATGGCATTATCTTTTGCAAAGTGTGCTGGCGCATCGCTGCTCCGGTCAGGCGTCCTACTTGCTGGAGCCACTCGTCTCCTGATAATTGGCCGGAAATCCCATCGGGGGCTTTGCCAATTGCCAGCTACCGTTATTGGTATCCTTCAGAAAATTCAGCGGCCAGGAGCGCTGCTGGTAAATCGAGGAGACAAGCGCGCCGGGAATGCTGATGGACACCGAGGTGCTACTCCAGGACATCAACCCGCAAGGCATGCTGACCGGCGTGTTGTTGGCAACCGGTACAACGGTCAGCGAGCAACGGATGCCACTGATCGCCACGATCAGGTTCGCATAGACGCTGCCTTGTGCGCTGGCTGTGAGCGTCAACGCGGACGCCGGCGTGGCGAGGTTCCAGTTGCTTGGCAGATACACGCCGACATCCGGGACCGTCTGGGCAAATTCACCGTTGGTGCCGGTTTCGGTGAGCGACAGGATCTGCACTCCCTTGTTGGTGTTGAACCCAATCTGGATATGGCCATGGGGATTCCCAAGGGCATCATTTTTGTCCGCCACGAGGGCACAGGGTTCCACGACTTCGGGTGGGTTGGTGCCATCGCCACGGTAGATAACGTAGCTGCACTGGCCATTGCTTATCAGGATATTGGCACTATCGATGTAAGAATTCTGCGCAGGCACGCCGATGAGCGCAAAAGTCTCACCTGACGAACTGCAAGCCGCCAACAGCACCGTCAGTACCAAAAAAACCAGACTCGGGAACAACCGCTTCATAAACCCCTCCCACTAGTTCTGGCCGCGGCACCATGCCGTTGCCGAAGGTTAGATTGTGCCACGACTGGCCCGACTTCGCAGGTTCCGGCAGGGGTTTTCAGCCTGAATGGCCAGCCGCGGGTGCTGACGAGGCAGGTTGACGGGTATCTACTAGCGCCAGCAATACGGCGCCGACCACAAATAGCAGAATCACGGACAGGATGGACAGCCGCGGGCTGCCGGTCATGTAGCTCACGAAGCCGATGAGAAATGGACCGATGATGGCCGCGAATTCGCCCAGCATGTTGTAGAAGCCGAAGAAGTCCCCGGCCCGCTCCGCAGGCACCAGCCGCGCGTAATACGAACGGCTCAAAAGCTGCACCCCGCCCTGCACCAGCCCGACCAATCCCGCCAGCACGAAAAATTCCCAAGAATGGTGCATGAAAGCGGCGAACACGCTGATGAACACATACACGGCCAGGCCGATGAAGATGGCTATCTTCGGACCGATGCGCTCGCCCAGTCGCCCAAACAGGATGGCCGCCGGTACGCCCACGAACTGCACCATCAGCACCGCGAGGATCAGGTCGGTGGTGCTGAAACCGATGGCCTTGCCGTAATCCACCGCCATCTGGATCACGGTATTGACGCCATCTATATATACCCAATAGGCAATCAGGAACATGAACACCGGCTTGTAGGCTCGCACGTGCTTGAACGTCGTGATGAACTGGCTAAAGCCTTCCTTCGCCGCCTTGATAAGACTGATGCGCGCGACAGGTTTGCGTGGTTCCGGCACGAAGAATAACAAAGGTAACGAGAACACCACCCACCAGATGGCCGTGAACACCAGAATCCAGCGCACCGCCGTGGCCGCATCCGGCAAACCGAACCAATGCGGCTTCAGGCTCATGAACACGCCGAGTATCAGGAACACGCCGCCGCCCAGATAGCCCATGCAATAACCCACCGCGGAAGTCATGTCGAGTTTGTCTTTCTCGGCCACGCTCACCAGCATGGAGTCGCCGAACACATTGCCCCAGAAATACCCGATGGATGCCAAGACATAAAACACCACGGCCCATTCCCACGCGCCCTTGGCCACGAAGTGCAGCGCGAACACCATGACCGCGCCCATGAATGCCGAGAACATCAGGAAGCGTTTCTTGCGGCTACCACGATCGGCAATAGCGCCCAGCACCGGCGCCGACAAGGCCACCACCAGACTCGCAACGGAATTCGCTACACCCAGCCGGAACGTGCTGACACTCACATCGGCGCCGGCACTCCAATAGGTCTTGAAAAAGATGGGAAAGAACAGTGTCACCACGGAAGTGGCGAAGGCGTGATTGCCCCAGTAGTAGAAAGCCCAGCCCCATACCTTGCGGTCCTTTGGTAACTGCATGTCGCGGCTCCGGGAAAAAGGCCGATACAGGCTAGCAGGAATGCAGCAACGTCGCTATTGGAAGCAGGCCGCGAAACCCTTGCTACCTCAAGACCCCATAATCTTCAAATGGCGGCGGCTTCCACACCGTGTTCCCGCGTCTTGCGGAAACGCACACCCGGCCAGCGCTCCCGGGTGAGTTGCAGATTCACCCGTGTAGGCGCCACGTACACCAGACTGCCGGCATGATCCAGCGCCAGATTTTCAAATGCCCTATTTTTGAATTCATCAAGTTTTTTTGCATCGTCGCATTCGATCCAGCGCGCGGTGGCCACCGGCACGCCCTCGAAGATACAGTCCACGCCGTATTCGCTCTTGAGCCGGAATACCACCACGTCAAACTGCAACAGGCCCACCGCGCCCAGAATGAGTTCGTTGCTGCGCATGGGCCGGAATAACTGCGTGGCACCCTCCTCGCACAATTGATCCAGCCCCTTGTTAAGCGCCTTGGACTTGAGCGGGTCCTTGAGTATCACCCGGCGAAACAGTTCCGGCGCAAAGTTGGGAATGCCGGTGAACTGCAGGTCTTCGCCCTGAGTAAAGGTGTCGCCAATGGCGACGGTGCCATGATTATGGATGCCGATGATGTCGCCAGCAAACGCTTCATCCACGCGTTCGCGCTCAGCCGCCATGAAGGTGAGCGCGTCGGGAATCTTGACCTCGCGGCCAATGCGCACATGCTGCACCCGCATGCCGGGCGTGTAACGCCCCGAGCACAGGCGCACGAAGGCGATGCGATCGTGGTGCTGCGGATCCATGTTGGCCTGGATCTTGAACACGAAGCCGGTGAGCTTGTCCTCCAGCGGCTGCACGATGCGGGTGGCGGCCGCGCGCGGACGCGGCGTCGGCGCATGCGCCACAAAGGCATCCAACAGCTCGCGCACGCCGAAGTTGTTGATGGCGGAGCCAAAGAACACCGGCGTTAGCCGTCCTGCGAGATATTCCTCAATGTCAAATGCATGGGACGCGCCGCGCACGAGTTCCACTTCGGCACGGACACTGTTCGCATCGCGGCCCAGCACTGTACCGGCCTCTTCGCTCATCAATCCGTGGATGATCCGCGTTTCACCGAGCCGGCCGCTCTTTTCGCCTGCATATATATAGATGCGGTCTTCGGAGAAATGGTAAATACCTTTCAGCTCGCGGCCCATGCCGATGGGCCAGGTGACGGGTGCGCAGCGTATCTTCAAGACCGATTCCACTTCGTCGAGCAGTGTCATGGGTTCGCGGCCGTCGCGATCCAGTTTATTGATAAACGTCATGATGGGTGTATCGCGCAGGCGGCACACCTCCATGAGCTTGATAGTGCGCTCCTCCACGCCCTTGGCACAGTCAATCACCATGAGCGCCGAATCCACCGCCGTGAGCGTGCGATAGGTGTCCTCGGAAAAATCCTCGTGACCGGGCGTATCCAGCAGATTGATAATTCGCTCCTTGTAAGGGAATTGCATCACCGAAGAGGTGACAGAGATGCCGCGCTGCTGCTCCAACGCCATCCAGTCCGAGGTGGCGTGGCGCGCCGCCTTGCGGCCCTTGACGGCGCCAGCCATCTGGATGGCACCGCCGAACAGCAGCAGCTTTTCCGTGAGTGTGGTTTTGCCGGCGTCCGGGTGCGAAATAATCGCGAAGGTGCGCCGCCGGCCGATCTCATGGTCGAGCATGGAACGAAGCTCTTCAGGGAAAAGCGGTTATTTTACCTGATTGAGGCAGACATGCGGCTTACAGCGGCAGACTCAGAATCAACGCATCCTCCCGGCCGTGTGCGCCGGGATAATAGTTTCTGCGCAGGCCGGACTCCTCGAAGCCGCGCGCGTGATACAACCGCAATGCGGGTTGGTTGGACGGGCGTACTTCCAACAGCATCTGATAGGCGCCGCGTTCACGCGCCAGTTCAATGAAATGCTCCAGCAACAGCCGACCATAACCCTGGTGCTGCCATTCCGGCGCCACGCAGACGTTCAACAGATGCGCCTCACCGACGACCAGCGACAGGATACCGTAGCCGCCAATGCCGCCACCCAACTCCATGATCCAGCAGCCGTAGCCGACCCGCAGGCAATCGCGGAAGATGCCTTCGTTCCAATGGAACTGGTAGGCGTGCTTTTCGATTACCATGACCGCTCGCACATCTTCTTCGCGCATGGGCCGATAGAGCGGTGATTCGGTGATGGCGACGACCGCGCTCATGGGCTTTCGCTTCTGATGGTACGCACCGCAAACTGCAAATCCACCCAGGCTTTGCGTTTCTCGCCCGGCGAGCGCAGCAGATAAGCGGGGTGATAGGTAACCACAACGGGAATGCCGTTCACCTGATGCACCTGGCCGCGCAGCTTTCCGATGGGTGTATTGGTTTTGAGCAGGTTCTGGGCAGCGATGCGTCCCAGCGCGAGGATCAGTTTCGGTTGTATCAAGGCGATCTGACGTTCCAGGAACGGGCGACACAGTTCCGCTTCATCCGGTTTCGGGTCGCGGTTCCCGGGTGGGCGGCATTTGAGAATATTGGCGATGTACACTTGTTCGCGTTTCAGGCCAATTGCCAGCAGCATGGAATTCAACAATTGTCCCGCACGGCCCACGAAGGGTTCGCCTTGCCTGTCCTCATCGGCGCCGGGCGCCTCGCCGATCACCAGCCATTCTGCCCGACGATTGCCCACGCCGAATACGGTTTGAGTACAACCGGCGCGCAGACCGCAAGCCGTACAAGCCTTGACGGTTTGCTCCAGCGCCGGCCAATCCATTATAGAAATAGCCGCGTCGCGGGAATCAGCCGGAATATCCTGAGTGTCCATCAAGGGCGTGGCTGCTGAATCAGGCAGCCGTTCGCGACGCACCCAGACAGGGATGCCGAGATCATGCAAATAGCGGGCGCGTTGCGTATCCACAATCGCTCACTGCGGGTGACGGTGCGCGAGCCTGCGGCGTACGCGCCACAGCGCCGCCAGTGGCGCGGAACAAGCATAGATGAAGAACACGATGAACAGCACTTTTGGCGCACTCAGGGACAGCACGATGATGGCGATCGCGACGATCAGAATTGTGGTGAATGGCACGCGGCCGTGCAGATTGAAATCCTTGAAGCTGTAATATCCGATACTGCTCACCATGAGCGCGCCTGCTCCCACGGTAAGTACGTAGGCGGGAATTACCAGCGCCGGGCCGGGGATGCCCAGGTCCACACCCAGCCAGACCGCGCCCGCCACGATGCCGGCGGCGGCTGGACTCGGCAAGCCCTGGAAATAATGCTTGTCCACCACGCCGGTGCGCACATTGAAGCGCGCCAGCCGCAAGGCCGCTGTAATGGCATAGAAGAACGCGCCCAGCCACCCGACTTTGCCCCACACCGAACCATAATTGATCATGTCCCTGAACGCCCACTCGTACATCACGAGCGCAGGTGCGAGACCAAAGGACACCATGTCCGAAAGACTGTCGTATTCCTTGCCGAAGGCGCTTTCCGTGTGCGTGAGCCGCGCGATGCGGCCATCGAGCCCGTCCATGACCATCGCCACAAACACCGCGATGGCGGCCGGCTGGAAATAGCCGGCCATGGCGGCCACGATGGCGTAGAAACCGGCGAACAGTCCGGCGGTGGTAAACAGATTGGGTAACAAATAGATGCCGCGCCGGCGCGGACCCTCGACACCGGCCTCTTCAACTTCGCTTACCTGTTCGTCAATACCGACTTCGGTATCAACATCCGGATCAGGATTCATGGGTACCTGCATGTCGTGTCCTCGGGCCAAGGGCACTATGATGCCATGACCGGCTGTGGGACACGAACCGGTATGCCTCAGATTGAGCGCTTGCGGCCTTGCATGCGTTCCCGCAGGGTTTTGCCCACGGTCTCGATAAGCTGGGTGCGCGCCCGGATGCGTTCCACCTTGATGGCCGGCAGACCGGCCTCGATTTCACGCCCCAATTGCTTCGCAAACTGACCGTTCTGGATTTCCTTCAGAATATCAGTCATCGCGGCACGCGAAGCCTCGCCGATAACGCGTGGACCACGGGTGTAATCACCAAATTCGGCCGTTGTGGAAATGGAGTCGCGCATCCCGGCAATGCCTTTGTTGTAAATCATGTCTGCCATGAGTTTCACTTCATGAAGACAGGCAAAGTATGCCACTTCCGCGCTGTATCCCGCCGCCACCAGCGTGTCAAATGCCGCGGCAATTAGATGCGTGAGGCCGCCGCACAACACTGTTTGTTCGGCGAACAGGTCCGTTTCGGTCTCCTCGCGAAAACTGGATTCGATAATACCGGCGCGGCCATGACCCTGCGCCCAGGCATACGACAAAGCCAACGCACGCGCATTACCGCTGGCATCCTGATGCACGGCCACCAGCGCCGGCACGCCGTGATTCGCCAGATACTGCGCGCGCACCTGCTCACCGATGCCGTTGGGCGCCACCAGCATCACATCGAGATCGGCGCGCGGAACGATGTGCTGATAATGAATGTTGTAGCCATGAGCGAACAGCAATGCGCCATTTTTTCTGAGAGTCGGCGCCACGATTTCCTCATACATTCGTGGCTGCATCTCGTCGGGGATCAGCATCACCACGACGTCGGCCTTGGCCACCGCCGCAACCGGTTCCGCCACATGCAGGCCGGCAGCTTGAGCCGGCGCGCGAGAAGCCGAGCCGGCGCGCAAACCGACGCTCACATCAACGCCGGAATCCTTGAGATTCATGGCTTGCGCGCGCCCCTGGGCACCGAACCCCAATACGGCAACACGCCGCGCCCTGATCAACGACGGATTGATGCCGGTATCGTACAGAACTGTGGCCATGTGGCTCCCCTGTGGCGGCATCACGCTAACCGTAGCTTGTGCCGAAATCAACTGGCAACGGCTTTAGGTGCCCTATATTCGGTTCGAGTACCCTATACTCAACGCGGCTACGCCCGCTAAAATACAGTCTTTGCAGCATAAAGCTCCCGTCCGCATGCGCACCTCCAGCTTCCCGCTCTTTACCGTCAAGGAAACACCGGCCGACGCTGAGACCGTGAGCCATCAGCTCATGCTGCGCGCCGGCCTCATCCGCAAGCTGGCGTCCGGCATCTATACTTGGACACCACCCGGTCTAAGGGTGCTGCGCAAGGTGGAAGCCATTGTGCGCGAGGAGATGAACCGCGCCGGGGCCATTGAGTTGTTGATGCCGGCGATCCAGCCACGGGAACTATGGGACGAATCGGGCCGTTGGGACAAGTACGGCGACCTGATGTTGCGCATCCAGGATCGCAAGGAACAATGGTATTGCTTTGGCCCGACCCACGAGGAAGTCATTTGTGATCTGGTGCGCAGCGAAATCAGGAGCTACAAGCAGCTCCCGGTCACTTTCTTCCAGATCCAGAGCAAGTTCCGCGATGAGATCCGGCCGCGCTTCGGCGTGATGCGCGCGCGTGAATTCCTGATGAAGGACGCCTATTCCTTTCATCTGGATCAGGCCAGTCTGGACGAAACCTACCACGCGATGTACCGCGCCTATACCCGAATTTTCACGCGGCTAGGTCTGAAATTCCGCGCAGTGGTCGCCGACAGCGGCGACATTGGCGGTGACCTGAGCCATGAATTTCAGGTGCTGGCGGAATCCGGCGAGGATGCCATCGCATTCTCCAATGCGTCCGACTACGCCGCCAATATCGAGCTGGCAGAAGCGATAGCGCCCCACGAATCGCGGCCCGCGCCTTCACGTAAACTCACGCGCGTGGCGACACCCACGCAGAAGACCATCGCCGAGGTCTCCGCGCTGCTGGGTGTAGCCGCAGCGGGCTGCATCAAAACCCTGCTGCTGCGCAGCCAGCACGGCCTCGTGGCCTTGTGCCTGCGCGGCGATCATGAGTTGAATGAAATCAAGGCCGGAAAACAGCCGGAATTGGCCGGCGGCTGGGCGCTGGCGAGTGAAGCGGATGTACTGGCTGCAACCGGCGCGCACGCGGGCTTCATCGGCCCGGTGAAGCTGCCGGGACACGTGCCGATGATCGTGGATCGTGCTGCCGCCGTGCTCGCGGATTTCGTCTGTGGCGCCAATGCCGATGGTATGCACTACACCAGCGCCAACTGGGAACGCGACGCACGCCTCGGCCGTGTCGCCGATTTGCGCAAGGTCGTCGCCGGCGATCCTTCACCAGATGGCAAGGGCAGACTAGGGATCGCACGCGGCATCGAGGTTGGACATATCTTCCAGAACGGCCGCAAATACACAGACGCGATGAGCGTGAGTGTCCTGGACGCCCAGGGCAAGACGCAAACGCCGCTTACCGGCTGTTATGGGATCGGTGTTTCCCGCATCGTGGCCGCCGCCATCGAGCAGAACAACGACGATCGCGGCATCATCTGGCCGGAACCGATGGCGCCGTTTCAGATCGCGCTCTTGCCACTCAATATGCACAAGTCGGAAAAGCTGCGACAGGAAGCGGAATTGCTGTACAAGGAACTCACCGACGCCGGTTACGAGGTACTGCTGGACGACCGGACGCTGCGGCCCGGTCCCATGTTTGCCGATGCCGAACTCATCGGCATTCCGCATCGGCTGGTGCTCTCGGAGCGCGGCCTCGACGCCGGCACGCTGGAATACAAGGGCCGTCGCGATATCGGAAATCAGGATGTGCCGCGCGCAGAATTGCTAGCGTTCCTCAAGGAACACGTGCAAACCTCCTCGCAACTGATCTGATGCGACGCACGCTGCTTTTGCTGTTGTTGTGCTCAAGCCTGCTGGCCAGCGCGCCGGTCCTGGCCCAGAAATTCATCCCGCCAAGTCCTGATCTGATCGCGCTGGTCAAAAAGGCCGCCGCCGACAACACCAGTTTCAAGGACAAATACGACGCCCAGGTCTGGCTCATGACCATGTCCAATCGCTTGAGTCTGGCGATACCGGAAACCAAAAAGCGTCTTGCACTGCTGGAATTAGTCCACGAGGAAGCCACCCGTGCTGGTGTCTCGCCGGAACTGGTGCTGTCCATCATCAACGTGGAAAGCGATTTCGACCGCTTCGCCGTCTCCCATGCCGGCGCCCAGGGGCTGATGCAGATCATGCCCTTCTGGCTGAAATTGAGCGGCCAACCGGATGGCAATCTGTTTCACGAAACCACCAATCTGCGGCTTGGCTGCACGATCCTGAAATACTATCTGGGCAAATCCAACGGCGATATCCGCGAGGCGCTGCAACGCTACAATGGCGCCACGGTTGGCATTGATTACTCCGACCGGGTGCTGAAAGCTCTCAGCAGAAAATGGAACTGGGACTGAAATAACGCAGGATCCGGGGCATTACCGGATGCCGAAAATCTCCGGCACATCCAGGCATTCGACTTCGCGGACCACTACCTCGCTTACCCGCGCCGCCGGTGGCCCTTGCCACAGCCAATCGCAGAATTCCTTCACTGCTTCAGCTTCACCGCAGGCCAACACTTCCACGCGCCCATCCGGCAGGTTTTTGGCATAACCTGTGACATAGAGTTCGCGCGCACGGCGCGCAGTGGTGGCACGATATACGACGCCCTGCACACGACCCGTGATGAAACAGTGTTTGCAAACAGTCATCGTCAGCTTGGCATAATCGGCATAGGGGGCGCGGTTACCCGCGCGCCCCTGCCACACCACCGGACATGCGGGTCCGCATCCGGCGGTTCGGCGAGTTGAGCTTAGCCGGTTCGACTAATCGAGGTAAGCCGAGCGAGTCG
>JBOIAY010000195.1:0-18386 GCA_050739255.1 Gammaproteobacteria bacterium | reverse complement strand
GACTGCGGAGATCGTTCCGCTGATTCAGCCCTCCGTGATGAACCGCGAACCTGTCAAAAGCCACGCCGTGGCGGGTTCACGTGCGCGACGCCGGGAGCGGCGACGCATGGGGACATGATGGGATTCCGATGGCACGCATTGACCGATTTAGGCGACGGCGCGGTGCTGTTGCCGTGCGCGTTGCTGATGCTGGTCTGGTTGCTGGCGGTGCCGGCGACGCGGCGCACCGGGTGGTTGTGGCTGCTGGCGGTGCTTGTGGATGGCGGCGGAGTGGCGCTGACCAAAGTGCTGTATATGGGATGGGGTTTGCATCCGCCGGGGCTGGATTTCATCGGCCTGAGCGGGCACGGTGCCTTGTCGGTTCTGTTTTGGCCGGTAGCGGGTGTGGTGATGATCGGGCGCAATCGGCCCCGGTTGCGCGTGCTCATGATTGCGCTGGGCGCGTGTCTGGCGCTGGCCGTGACAGTTTCACGCTTGGTGCTGCACGATCACTCGCCGTCGGAAGCGATTCTGGGCGCGTTGTGGGGCGCGTTGCTGGCAGCGGGGTTTCTGGCGCTGACGTGGCGGCATCCGGTGGAAGCACCGGCGTTGCGTCCATGGATTGTACTCAGTGTGCTGCTGCTGATTGTGCTTACCTTCGGGCACAAGTTTCCTTCCAACCGGGTTCTGGCTTGGGCGGCATTGCGAGCGAGTGGTCACACAGCCATTTATACGCGCTGCGCGCTCGGTCCGCGGGCGCAGTTGTCCAACGATGACGAGAGTTGCCGGAAGCTTCATTCGGCCAGAGCCAAGGAGCACCCCCTCCTTTGAAAAAGGAGGGCGGCGGAGGGTTTCGGTCAATTAAAGAGGCAAAGCCAAGGGGACTGGCGTGCGGCTCGTCCAGGATTTAGCAGGTCGTTGAAAAACAACCTGCTAGACGGGTACAGGGATGTACCCGCATTTTTCAATCAGTCTAACTGATTGAAAAATTGAGAAAACCGGAAATCGCATTTTCGGTTTTCGAGTTGAAAAAGGCCAGGGAAGGCCTTTTCAACATCCTATTAGAAGATTACTCATCAGAGTCCTCTTTTTAAAGATAAGAAATGAATCGGAGTTATTTCACAGATATACCGGACCACACAGCCCCGGATTGGGCTATACCTGCATCATGTACAGGAAATCAGGTCAGCGGATGACGGATGTTTTACAATGGCCCATGGCCATGAGGAGTTGACTATGACGCACTACATGACACAACAAATACATCGTATCGGACTGGTCCTTCCGTGGGTAATCGGTGCGGCGCTTATCGCCCTGGCCTTCACGGCTCGGGCCGATCGTCTGCCGCCCGGCATCCAGGTGATACATATCCACACACCGGCTTATCTGGACCGGCCACCGGGCTCCGGGCCTTACAGCCGGGCGGATATTGCCGACGCGACTGAACTCGCCAAGCTTGGCGATGCGCAAGCGCAAGCGAACCTTGGCATCATGCTGGCGAGCCGCGGCGAATACCAGCAAGCCGCTTACTGGTACAAGCAAGCCTCGGATGCAGGTATTGATACGGCAATGTACAACATGGGTACCCTGTACTTCAACGGCCACGGGGTTTCTCAGGACTATGCGAAGGCGCACCAGTGGTTTGAACGGGCCGCCAAACGCCACAATAAATATGCGGAATTCCAGTTGGGTATAACCTACTTCACCGGTCAGGGTGTGCAGAAAGATCCAGCGCAGGAAATGTACTGGTACAAGAAAGCTGCGCGTCAGGGCTTGCCCGCTGCTGCATACAACCTCGGTGTGATCTACAACAATGGTGACGAGGCGCCCCAGAGTTATGTCCAAGCGTATGCGTGGATGCTGCTGGCGCAGAAAGGTGGTCTGGACGCCAAAGACGCACTCGCCACCATCGCCACAAATCTGTCCCCCGCACAAATCCAGGCAGCGGAAAAAATGAGTCACGACTTGGCGTTCGATCCACAACCTGGCATACGTCAGTAAAGTACAAGCTACTTATTCAGGACACATCCAGGTTGACCGAGTCGGTGGGTCAAGGCCACAAAGGCATTCTCCCGGCACAGAGGATGCAGACTGGGCCAGACGCTCATGAATGTAATCAGGGTACTCACGGCATGTTGCTGAACCGTGTCGTTGAGCACCTTGAGCGCCTGTTGTGGTTGACCGAGGTGCATGTAGGCATCGGCGAGAAACACCGCGCTCAGTTTGTCGGCTGGCTGTGAAGCCAGTGTTTTCGCGTACCAGTTGAAATACTCCACCAGCGCCCGCTGATTGCCGGTCCGCACTCGGACGATATCGGCGGGAGCTGCGTGCGCATATTGCATTTCCAGGACCGCCTGCTGCGCGGCTTGCGCGTAGCGGCCTTCTCCCAGCAAGGTCAGCAATAATACGTGTCGCAGCAATGCGTTACCCGGCATCAGGTTCAAGCCAGTCCGGGCATATTGTTCGGCTTCATCATACTGGCGATCGATGTAAAACAGCACCGCGGAATTGGCGGAAATTCGCGTGGAGACCGGATCCAGGCTCTGCGCCATGGCCATGGCCTGTCGCATCTGCTGGTTTTGTCCCATGACCGAAAAATACGCGGCCTGGGCCTGCCAGGCCCAGGCATTGCCAGGATTGTGGCGCAAGGCTTCCTTGATTTCGGGTTCGGCCGCTGCCGGATTCCAGTCATAGAACAAATCCAGCGAGCCCTGCAACAGATGCGCATCCGAAGAATCGCCGTTCAATTGCAGCGCTTTTTTCACCAAGCCTTTGGCGGTCTCAACTTGCTGGCTGGATAGGTTCTCCAAAGCCATCAGGGACTGGGTTGTACAGACATACGCGGCCGCGAAATCCGGATCCAAGGTCATGGCTTTGCTGCAATAGCTGTGTGCTTTGGTTGAATCTCCCTGCACCAGCAGATAGCGTCCCAATTGATAGGCCAGAGACGCATCCCGGTTGCCGGTGAATTCCAGCGGCTGGATACTGGCGTCGGGCGCCAGCAGCGACGCCACATGCGTCGCGATCTGCGTGACAGTCTGTTGAAAAACGCTGTTCTGATATTTGATATCAAGATCGTATTCATTGCCCCAGACATAGCTCTGGTCAGCCGCGCGTATCAGCCGCGCGGATAAATGTATGAACTTGGAATTCTGGGTAATGCTGCCTTCGAGCACGTAACTTGCGCCGAGATCCTGGCCAATCGCCTTGATGGTCTTGTCGCCGCCGGCATAGTGCATGGTCGAGGTGTCGGCAATCACGCCCAGCCGATTGGGCGCGATCGGTCCCAGCAAATCAATCAGCTCGCTGGCGATGGACGCTCCCAGGATGGTGTTGGCGGAATTGGTGGAAAGGTTCGTGAACGGCAACACCGCGATGACAGGGTGCTGGGGCGCGGGGATGGTGCGGGTGAAGAATTGTACCCGATATTGATAATGGGCCACCGCCAGAACTATGGCCGCTACACCCAGCAGGACGATCACAATGAGCGGAATGAGTCGAGGCTTCTTGCTGCGCTTCGCCACTGCGGCCGGCGACATGGGCGTAAGCGGCGGAACGATGGCCACATGATCCTCATTGGCGTGCTTCTCATCCAGCTCCGTGACGGGAAAAACAAACTTGTAGCCGCGCCGGGAAATGGTCTGGATGTAGCGCGTACCTGTGGTCCCGTCGTTGAGCGCGACTCGCAACTGCCGCATGCAGGCGCTGATGCCTTCCTCGAACTCCACCACTGCCTTGCTGCCCCACAGGCAGTTCCGGATCTCTTCCCGGGAAACGATGTTGTCCGCGTGACTCAACAGCAAGGTCAGCAGTTTCGCCACCTGCGGACGCAGCAATGCCGTCTTCTGGCCATCACGCAATTCACCGCTGCGCGGATCGAACACAAACTCGCCAAACGCGAATTTGGTCCGGGGAATGTCCGGAGTGGTATCCATGACCTTTATGTCAGCGTGCTACCTGTTTAATCCCGAGGAAGGATGAGGTGACTCTGCATACTTTATAGTCGCAAGTGTCTGATTCGTGTTGGGTATCAGCAATAATTTATAAATGAATAATATAAATGTACCGCTGCACCTCCTGAAAATACCCGCAAATGGAGATGCTAGGGATATGCGGGTATTGATAGAACCGCAGTCTAGTCGCCCTTGGGCCAGCCGCAATCTTGCAATCTGATGTGGGCGGCGAGCATGGCGGCGCCTTTGGGACAGGGGAACTGCCCACTGCGGGCGGCCATGATGCGGCATATTCGAGCATTTCAGTGTCGCTCACCGACACCGATGTGCCGCAGCTTTCCCGCAATACCTTCAGCATCAGAAAATCACCGATGAGGCATTTTCATGCAGAAACCCGCATGCCGGATGTATTAGGAGAAACGCAGCCAGTGTACCATGCGCAATCGGGCACATATCAAACACACCACATGACCGCAATCATCCACTTCATTCTCGATTTTGACAGCACCCTGGTGCGTGTGGAAACCCTCGAGATCCTGACCGAACTCGTGCCGGGTGATGCCGGCTTGCATGAACGCATCCAGACCCTCACGGACGCTGCCATGAGCGGCAAGCTGGATTTCCGCACCGCACTGGGTGAACGCCTGGGAATCTTGCATGCACATCGCGACCTGCTGCCGAAACTCATCGAGCGTCTAAAAGGGGAAATCACGCCTTCCTTCACGCGCAACCGCGCCTTCCTGGCAGCCAATGCGGACCGTATCCACGTGGTCACCAGCGGTTTCCGTGAAATCGTAGCGCCAGTGGCCGAAACTCTGGGCTTGAGAACGGATCATGTGCATGCCAATACGCTGACATTTGACAGCGCTGGTTACGTGAACGGCTGCGACTGGAGTAATCCCTTGTCGGCTGACAGTGGCAAGGCAAAGGTCGTGGCCGCGCTCGAACTGCCCGGCGATGTTGTGGCGGTGGGCGACGGCTGGAGCGATTACGAAATCTTTAATGCCGGCGCTGCGAGATGCTTTTATGCGTTTACAGAAAATGTGCGCCGTGAAGAAGTGGTGAAAGTTGCCGATAAAATCGCGCCCAGTTTCGACGAGGTGCTCTACGATCTCGGCCTGCGCGCTGCCCTGTCTTATCCCAAAAACCGCCTCAAGGTACTGCTGCTGGAGAGCATCCACGCTGACGCAGTGGCGGCCTTCGAGAAGGAAGGTTATGCGGTGGAAACGATTGGCGGCAGCCTGGATGAGACCGCGCTGTCACAACGCCTGGCCGATGTAGCCATCCTCGGCATCCGCTCCAAGACCCAGCTCACGCAAGGTGCACTGGCTTCTGCCAAACGCCTGCTGGCAGTGGGTGCTTTCTGCATCGGCACAAATCAGATTGACCTCGCCGCCTGCGGACGCAATGGCATCGCCGTGTTCAACGCACCCTTCAGCAATACCCGTTCGGTGGTGGAACTGGCTCTCGCGGAAATCATCCTGCTCGTGCGTGGGGTTCCTGAGAAAATGCGCCTGCTGGATCGAGGCGTATGGGACAAATCCGTGAAAGATGCACATGAAGTGCGCGGCAAGCATCTTGGAATAATCGGCTATGGCAATATCGGCATGCAGCTTTCAGTACTGGCGGAATCGCTGGGCATGGAGGTCTGTTTCTACGACGTGGCAGAGAAACTGGCTCTCGGCCGGGCACGGAAATGCGCCTCGTTGAACGAACTTCTGGAAATCTCCGATGTTGTCACGGTACATGTGGACGGCCGCAAGGAAAACGCCAACCTCATCGGCGCACGCGAGCTTGCGCGCATAACAGCCGGCGGTGTGTTCCTGAATCTGAGCCGCGGCCACGTAGTGGACCTGGACGCCTTGCGTGCGGAATTACAAAGCGGCCGGTTGCGCGGTGCGGCCGTGGATGTGTTTCCGGAAGAGCCTTCAGGCAATGGCGCGGCCTTCGAACATCCACTACGCACATCAACAAGTGCGCTACTCACGCCGCACATCGGCGGCAGCACCCTCGAGGCTCAGCAGGACATCGGTCGCTTCGTCAGCAGCCGTCTCACTGATTACATCAATTCTGGCAGCACCGAGAACAGCGTTAACTTTCCGGCCCTGCGTCTGCCGCCACAGACTGATGCCCATCGTCTCATGCACGTGCATGAGAACATGCCGGGCATACTGGCGCGTATCAATCAGACACTGGCCACCCACGGCGTCAATATCCTCGGCCAGTATCTCAAAACCAATGAACGCATCGGTTACGTCATCACCGATATCAACAAGAATTATTCCAATGCGGTTATCACTGACATCCGGCAAATACCGCATACCTTGCGATTCCGCGTCTTATACTGATTGTCCCAGCGGCGAACAATAACTCCGGCAACTCAGCTACCTGAAAGAACTAGCCTTAATACCAGTTGCTAGATACCAGACTCCATGAGCTTTGCGAGCGTATCTTGCAGAGGAAACACAAGGTTCAAAGCATGGTTTTGGCCACAGCGAGGATTTCTTCTTCACTCACCAGCACCAGGTTTGCCGCGTCTGCCAGCGGGATGTAGGAATCCTTGCCTACCGCACGCTTTTTGAAGATGCCGCAGCCAGCGTATTCCTCAATGGCAGTGAAAATCTCTTCCGAGAGGCCGCCGGTTTCGCGGCCCTCGTCCACCACAAGCACCTTGCCGGTTTCCCTGGCATGCCTGCCAATCAGTTCACGGTTCAACGGCTTGAGCCAGCGCAGGTCCAGCACTCTTGCCTTCTTGCCGGTCTCCTGCTCCAGCTTCTTCGCCACCCGCAATGACATGGGCACACCGTTGCCGAAGCTCACGATTAATAAGTCCTTCGCATTCGGGTTATAGACGCGGCCTTCACCCAGGGGGATAGCCCGGTCCGGCTCCGGATACTCGAATACCCAGCCGTGATCCTTCGGCTCGTACAGGTCCTTGGTCATGTAAAGCGCGATAGGTTCAAGATACACCACCACGCGGCCGTACACTTTGGCGAGCGCCGCACAGGTGCGCAGCAGCATGGCGGCATCGTCACCGCGAGACGGACAAGCCACCACGATGCCGGGAATGTCACGCAGTGCGGTAAAGCTGTTGTCATTGTGGAAATGGCCGCCGAAACCTTTCTGATACCCCAGCGCGGCGATGCGCACCACCATGCCGTTGGCATATTGTGCGTTGGAGAAGAATTGCAGCGACGCGGCCTCGCCGCGAATCTGGTCGCAGGCATTGTGGAAATACGCGAGGTACTGGATTTCCGGGAACGGCAGCAGACCCATATACGCTGCGCCCTGGGCCAGGCCGAGGATGGTCTGTTCGTCCAGCAGCGTGTTGAACACGCGCTGGCCTCTAAAGGTTTTGTACAAACCGGAGGTGACGGTATACACGCCACCTTTCCGGGCCACGTCCTCGCCGAACACGGTCATCTCCGGATATTTCACCATCAGATCGAATAGTGCGCGGTTGATCTGGATGGACAGATGCCGCGGCGGCTGTTTCTCAGGCAGAGCATCTTCGCCACCGAATGCACTGCTGCGTGAATCTTTTGCCGCCACGCGCACGGCTTCCTGATTCACTTTGTCCGCATGATAGGGCGCCAGCGGAGTCATCACCTGTTCAGCGCTGGTCAATTTGGGACGTTTAGCGGCTTTTTTCGAGGCATCCTGCACGCGCTTGCGCGCGGCTTCGTAACGCTCCAGCAGTTCCGCCGGCGTCAACAAGCCGTTTTCCAGCGCCGTTTCCGCCGACAGGAGCAGCGGATCGCGGGCTTCGATAGATTCCAGTTCCTGCGGCATACGGTACTCGACTTCAGCATCGGTGCCGGCATGACCCATGAGACGCACCAATTTCAGATGCAGGAACACGGGACTGCGGTGGCGGCGGCAATACTCCACCGCGTCCAGCGCCTTCTCGTAACTGTCCACCAGATCGAGCCCATCCGCGGCAAGATAATGCAGTCCGGCGCGGTTCCTGAAGTTCGCTTCCACCCAACCTTCCGGCGTTTTCACCGAAATGCCGATGGCATTGTCCTCGCACACGAACAGTATCGGACACGGCAGTTTCTGGAACGCGGTCCATTGTGCCGCATTGAAGGCTCCCAGTGCCGTGGAATGATTCGCGCTGGCATCACCGAAACTGCACACCACGATGCTGTCTTCGGGAACCGGCAGTTCCGCGCCCATGCGTTTTGCTTGTGCAATCGCAATTGCGGTACCCACGGCTTTCGGCAGATGGCTAGCGATAGTAGAAGTCTGCGGCGGCACCCACAGCGGCACGGAACCCCACACCTTGTGACGGCCACCGCTAATGGGATCCTCGCTGGATGCGGCGAGTGACAATGCGGTGTCATACACCATATCCATGCCGAGCTTGCGGGCACGCTCCTGCATGAACGCGCCGCTGCGGTAATGCAGGAACGCGATGTCCGTATGACGCGTGGCTCGGCCGACAACGGCGTTGCACTCGTGGCCGGAACTGCCGATGGTGTAGAAGCCTTCGTTGCGGGCGCGCATGGCGCGCGCTTCAATGTCCTGATGCCGCGACAGCATCTGGGATTCGAATAGCTCCAGAAAATCCCTGCCCGTGAGCGCTGAGCCTTCACGCAGTGGTGCATTTAGATCGACGCGCCGCGCTTCTTCCGGCCAGCTCTTTACGAACCGCATGAAATTATTGTCAATGACTTCCGCGCGGTTGATGGCACGCGTGGCGGCGCGGGCGAAGCCGGATTGAGTGGAAGTGGTGGTCATGTTGAGCTTGCTGAATATTGGCGGATCGGCTCTTCGGCGAACATCGCCTGGAGTGCTGCGTACTGAGTGCTGTGTAACTAGAACCCTTGTTTAGGCGCAGCACGCAGTACTCAGCACACAGCACTATTTAGAACGCATTCACACCGGTGATTTCCTTGCCGATCACCAGCTGGTGCACGGACTCGGTGCCTTCGTAGGTGATCACCGATTCCAGATTGAGCGCATGACGGATAGGACAGAATTCGGTGGTGATGCCGGCACCGCCCAGAAGATCACGGGCATCGCGGGCGATGTCCAGCGCCATACGCACGTTGTTCCACTTGGCGAGCGAGACCTGGCTCGGGTGCAGTTTGCCAGCATCCTTGAGACGGCCGAGTTGCAGCGACAGCAGTTGTGCGGTGGTGATCTTGCGCACCATTTCCGCCATGCGCAGCTGCGCCATCTGGTTATGATCGAGCGGCCGGCCGAAGAGTTCACGGGTCTTGGTATATTCCAGTACTTCCTTCAGGCAGGCCTGCGCGGCGCCGATGGCGCCCCAGGTGATGCCGTACCGCGCTTGTGTGAGACAAGACAGCGGCCCTTTCAGACCTTTCACTTTCGGCAGCACGTTCGCTTTCGGCACTTTGACGTCATCGAAGTAGAGTGACGAGGTGACCGACGCACGCAGCGACATTTTGTGATGCACTTCCGGCGCATCGAAGCCCTTCATGCCCTTCTCGACGAGAAATCCATGGATGCCTTCGTCAGTGTTGGCCCACACTACTGCCACATCGGCGATGCTGCCGTTGGTGATCCACATCTTGGCGCCATTCAACACCCAGTCACTGCCTTTCTTCTTCGCCACGGTTTTCATGTTGGATGGATCCGAACCACCATGAGGCTCGGTCAATCCGAAACAGCCGATGGCTTCGCCTTTCGCCATAGCCGGCAGCCAACGATGTTTCTGTTCCTCGGAGCCATAGCTGAAGATCGGGTACATTACCAGGGACGATTGCACCGAGACGAAGCTGCGCAGGCCGGAATCGCCGCGCTCCAGTTCCTGGCAGATGAGGCCGTAGGCAACGCTGTTCAGTCCCGCGCAGTCGTAACCGTGGATGGAGCTGCCCAGCAACCCCAGCGAAGCAATTTCAGGGATCAGTTCCTTTGGAAAGCGTGCCTTCTCGAAGGCTTCGCCGATGATGGGCAACACTTTCTCGTCCACGAAACGCGCCACGCTGTCCTGCACCAGCCGTTCTTCCTCGGACAGCAGATCGCGGGTGTTGTAAAAGTCAACGGGATTCAGGGATTCCACGCAAATCTCCGATGTGGACAAGCCATTACCCGGAAACGAATTTTCGGGATAACGGCTGAAAAACGGATGCTTATGATACCCGAAGCATCGGCGGGATTCAGGCGGCTGCACCGTGCTTTTCCAGCGCGGCGCGCACTTCGGGTGCGTAGTCGAAGGAATCGGAGAATGTCCGCAGCGAGTCGGCACCATGAGCGGGAAACGTCTGCCGGGCGGCTTCTATCATTGGCGGCGGTCCGCTGATGTAGACGTCATAACTGCTCAAGTCCGCGTGATCCGCAAGCAATGCCTCATGCACGAAACCGGTGCGTCCCGGCCAGCGGTCGGACGGCAAAGATTCGGACAGCACCGGCACATAGCCGAAATCCTGTTGTGATGCCGCCCATTTTTGAACCAACCCATCAGCATACAAATCGTGCCGCGCACGCGCGCCCCAGTAAAGTTCAATGCGACGCGGCGGTCCCTGCTCGAAACTATGCCGCAGCATGGCCTTGAAAGGCGCGAAACCCGCGCCGCCTGCCAGCATCAGAATCGGCCGCATGCTATCTTCCCGCAAGAAAAATGTGCCCAATGGTCCCTGAATTTGCAGCAGCGCGCCCTCGCGCAGTTTCTCGAACACTTCGGTGGTGAACCGCCCGCCGGGCACATGGCGCACGTGCAATTCCAGCAGACCGGCATCATGAGGCGGATTGGCCAGTGAAAAACTGCGCCGGCGGCCATCCGGCAGCAACACATCTATATAGTGTCCCGGCAGAAATATCAGTCGTTCCACTGCTGGTAGTTTGAGATACAACGCTTCCACATCGTGGTTGAGCCGTTTCTTATTTACGATGCGGCAAGGTAAAGTCTTGACGGCAAGATCGGTGCCGGCCGAAATTTCCTGCGTGTCCAGTTCAAGATCGCTCAGGGGCACGGCGCGGCACAACAGCGCCTCGCCGTGCTGCATTTCCAGTGCTGAGAGCGCCAGCGGCAGGCCCTCGGGATAATGCACTTGACCGGAAATCAGCCGGGCGCGACAGGCGCCGCAACTGCCGCTGCCGCAATCATGGGAGAGATGCACATCCTGCCGGCGTGCGGCTTGCAGAACCGGTTCGCCGGCGTTGACGCCGAATTTTCTGCCACCGGATTTGAGAGTGACCTGAATAGACATGCTATGCCACCGAACCGCTAGAATGTCGCGGCCATTGTCCATGAAAACCTGGGAGCAAGACAGCATGCATCTGCTTACCCTGATCGGTGTACTTATCGTCATCATCGGTTTCGCACTGCGGGTGAACGCGCTGCTGGTGGTGACGGTGGCGGGCATTGCCACGGGCTTCGCCGGTGGACTTAACGTCGTTGCCATCGTCAGCGAATTCGGCCGCGCATTCACCGAGAACCGCTACATGGGTCTGGTATGGCTGACACTGCCGGTGATCGGTCTTCTGGAGCGCGGCGGCTTGAAGGAACGCGCGCAGGAACTCATCAGCCGCATCAAGGGCGCCACCACCGGCCGCGTCCTGCTTCTATATCTCGCCATCCGCCAGTTGACTGCGACCATCGGGCTCACGTCGCTGGGTGGCCAGGCGCAGATGGTGCGGCCGTTGATCGCGCCCAGGCGGAAGCGGCTGCGGAAGCCCGTTTCGGTGAACTGCCAGACAAGACCCGCTATCTGGTTCGCGCACATGCCGCGGGGGTGGACAACATCGGCGTGTTCTTCGGCGAAGACATCTTCCTCGCCATGGGTTCGGTACTGCTCATCAATGGATTCCTGGACGAGAACGGCGTGCATCTCACGCCGCTGCACATCGCGCTCTGGGCAATTCCCGCGGCCATTTCGGTGTTCATCATCCACAGCCTGCGGCTGATGCTACTGGACCGACGCCTGCGTCGCGAGTTAAAGGTCACTTCCACTTCCTCTCTCCCCCACGAACGTGGGGAAGAGAGGACGCCCGAGGTATAACTCACATGCAAAACCCCCTCACCCCCACCCTCTCCCCGCCAAAGCGGGGCGAGGGAGTGTTGTTTACACCACTTCTTAATGCGAGCAAGCGATGATCCGGCTGGAATATATTTACATTCTCGCGGGATTGCTGTTCTGCGCTGTCGCGCTGTTTGAATTCACCGACCGGAACAATCCCAAGCGTCTGCGCAAAACCATCTTCTGGAGCATTTACGGCATCACGTTCCTGCCGGTTCCGTGTTGCCGTCCTTCGTAACCGGCTGTCTGGTGATCGGCATGGTGCTGGTGACTGGCTGGAAAGATTTGGGCTACAGTAAAGTTGACACGGCTCCGGAAGCGGAGCGTCGGCAAAGCGCCACGCGGCTCCGGAACAAGCTCTTCATACCGGCTCTGTGCATTCCCTTTGTGACGTTTCTCGGCACGCTTGTGTTGCCGAAAATCGTGATCGCGGACGCGCCGCTGGCACTGGCGAAAGACGCCACGCTGGGTCTCTCGGTCATTGTGGCGCTGGCGGTCGCACTCTGGCTTTTCCGTCAGCCGTTCATCACTTCAATGCACGAAGGCCGGCGCTTGCTGACAGCTGTGGGCACTGTGGCAGTGTTGCCACAGTTGCTCGCCGCCCTTGGCGCTCTGTTCGCCGCGGCTGGTGTCGGTCAAGTCGTTTCTGAGGGAGTTACCCATTTCATTCCCGCTGACGCCACATTTCTGGTAATTGTCGCGTTCACTGTGGGCATGGCGCTGTTCACCATGATCATGGGCAATGCCTTCGCCGCCTTCCCGGTGATGGTCGCGGGCATCGGCCTGCCGCTCATCGTGCACAAACTCGGCGGCGATCCCGCCGTCATGGCAGCCATCGGAATGCTCTCCGGCTACTGCGGCACGCTCATGACGCCCATGGCCGCGAATTTCAACATTGTGTCGGCGGCGTTGCTGGAATTGCCGGACAAGAATGGTGTGGTCAAGGTACAGATTCCTACGGGATTGATCCTGCTCGCAGTCAACACACTGCTAATGTATACCCTGGTGTTCCGCTTCTAGCCGCGTAGGTTGGCGATGAACGCAGTGAACCCCAACATTTTCCTGTTGTTGGGCTTCGTTTTACTCAGCCCAACCTACGTGTGTCTTCCTCAACAACAATTCTTATCATGCTCTTTTTGTTTAGGCGGGCAAGGCACTGACCCATAAGAACAGAACACGCAGCAGTCGCCGGGTTCCGGCTTCAGCAGCGTGTGGCAGTGCGGACATTCGTAGAAAAACTGACACGCATCGGTGCGCATCTGCGCTTCTGTTTTATGACCGCAGTGTGGACAGGTCAGTATGGAGTTGAGGGTAATGGATGATTCTTCCATGTACGCGAGCTTACGCCTGAAAACTCGCGGAACAAACCAGTGTTAAGCCGTCAACTATGCAACAGGCGCAAGCTGGTCCAGCCGACATATACACCGAAGCCCGCCAACACTACCACGCTCACATACGCCACCCATGCGATGGCCGAAAGCGCTTTCTTGCCTACCCAGCGAAACGCGTAGGTGAACCCAACCGCATACAAACTTCCGGTGATGAAGAACGCCGCAATACCCGGTAGAGTGGGGATGTGGCGCGGTGGCAGTAGGTTTGGTTTGTCTGTTACCGTCGCTTTCGCTTGGCGGTGCCCAAGTAACCTCACCATAACTCCGTTTCCACACCCCTCTCATCGAACCGGACTTGCAGGTTTCCCGCATCCGGCTCTCGGACAAGACATCACGCCTTCGTCCACGGCACGGCTTGCCCAAGTGCGGTCAGGCGCACGAGACCGAAGTGCCCGTACAGGTACGAGAGTGGATACGTCCCGCCCCCGCGTCGTCTGACCTTATGCTTGGTGCGCAGCCAGCGGCGCAACCGCGTAGTGGTATACAGATCGAGTGCCCGATAGGCGCGGTTGACGGTGCCTACTTCAAAGTAGTTCGCCCAGCCGCGTAGCCTGCGGTTCAATTTGTCTACCAACTCCGTGGTGTCTTGCCACGTCATCGACTGGGCCGTCAGCGCATGAACGGTTTCGATCATGTGCCGGATGCTTTGCTTGGAGGGCCGCATGTCCACATAGGCCTTGCCGCTCGTCCGCGTATACATCCGCCCAAACGTGTAACCCAGGAAGTCAAACTGCCCTTCCGGCACTTTGCAGATGCGTGTCTTCTCCTCGTTGACCGTAAGCTTTAGTATTCCCATGAGCGCGCGCAGATGTTGCAGGGCTTCCTCGGCCTGGCCCTTCCTGCACAGGATCACAAGATCGTCGGCATAGGTCACAATACGAGAGCCGAGGCGTTTCTCAAGCCCGAGCTTCTTCCATCCCAACACGAACCGGCGCATATATAGATTCGCCAGCAACGGTGAGATCGGTGAACCCTGCGGAATGCCGCGCCCGCTATCCTTGGCCTCGGTCGTCCGCGTCTTCCGCCCTCGATCGTCGGTTTCTTCTACGGCGCATTCCAGCCACATCTTGATCAGATGCAACACACGTCCGTCGACAATGCGTCGCGCCAGCGAACGCATCAGCTCGGCGTGTGGAATGCTACCGAAGTAGTCCGCGAGGTCAGCGTCAACAACTTCCGGATGGCCATGGAACAGCGTATCTTTCACCTCGATCACCGCCTGCTGGGCATTGCGGCCCAGACGATACGCGTACTGTTCGGGGGGAAGATCGGCTTCGAAGATCGGGGCCAGTACCAGCATTGCGGCTGTCATGGTGACCCGATCCCGCAGGGTTGAGAGGCCCAGCGGCCTGAGTTTGCCGTTGGCTTTCGGGATATACACTCGTCTGATTGCTTCCGGTCGGTAGCTCGCCTGCCTGAGCGCAAGCGCCAGTTCACCCAGCCATACCGCTACGCCGTACGCCTCGATGTCCGCAAAGTCCTGACCGTCTACGCCCGGCGCGCCCCGATTGGAGCGACACTGGGCATAGGCATGCGCCAGGATATCTTCCCGGTACATCTTGTCGTACAGCGCGTAGAAGCGATAGCCGGCTTGTGCCTTCGCTTTCGCGTGTAACGCCATCTGCAGCTTCTGAACACTACTCGGAGTTGCTAGGTTGCCCAATCTCCTGTCCCTCGCTACGTATTGCGTTGGTCTTGAACCAAGGTCCCTTCCCTCCACCGGCATTACCCGGCTTCCTCAGTACTGCGGACCTCTCCGTCACCCCAAGGTGCCCGGACCTTCCCTCGCGGGCCTCCAGTTGGTCATCCTCACCACACCTCGGGGCTTCCCGTGTTGCGTGCGCTTTCCTGGTGTACATGCCCTCGCCACTACCCCGGCGCGGCGACTGGGTGTCTTGTCTGCTCACTTCCCCAGTCGTGTCAGCCTTCCCCGATATGGCCGTCGGGTCGGCCCACGCATCGTCCTTTTCGAGGCTTGCTCAGCGTTCACTCACGTTAGGGCCTGCACACTCGCGCCGTCACCGTATATCGTGACGCGCCTTCCGGAGGCTTCAACCGTTTCGTTGCCTCCACAGTTGCTCCGGTTGCTTCCGGCTGGAGCCTTTCGCCGGGTGGGATTTTCACCCACTGGAAAGCGCCGCCTTTTCACGGCGCACGCCAAGATGAGACAGTCGCAACCTCTGCCAGGTTGCCAAATAGCGGTCATTGAGTTTGGCAAATTCCGGCGGCAACAGGTCACAGCTACCCGGCATTCGCGGGTCTTGACTTACGTATCCCGTAGGATACAGTATGGCCATGCGCATGGAAATGACCGAGGTCTATCGTGAATGGATCAATGGTCTCAGAGACCGCGCCGGGCGCGCTCGCGTACAAGTGCGGGTGGAGCGATTGGCACACGGCAATGCGGGCCAGCATCGTATTCTAACGAACGGAGTCCGAGAGCTTAAGGTTGATTATGGTCCTGGCTACCGGGTGTATTACACCGAACGGGGCGGTGTGCTGATCATGCTGCTAGCAGGTGGCGACAAGTCATCGCAAGCCAAGGACATTAAGACTGCCATCGCGATGGCGAGGAACTTGTAGGAGTACATTATTATGCCCAAAATCAAAATCAGACGGTCAACCAAGACCAAAACTATGCCCTATGACGTGGCAGAACAGCTGCGTACCCCAGAGGAGATGGCCGCCTATCTAGACGCCTGGTTCGAAGAGGCGCCCAATGATGCGGCCGGGATTGCCCGTGCGCTGGGGAATATTGCGCGGGCGCGCGGTATGACCCAAGTGGCGCGCGACGCCGGATTGAGCAGGGAAAGCCTGTACAAAGCACTCGGCGAAGACGGCAACCCGAGCTTTGCGACAATTTTGAAAGTCGCGCATGCTCTGGGGGTGCGCCTCCACGCCTTGTCAGCCTAAAAGCTTCAGTCGTTCACGCACCGTGGTGGTTTCGGACTTGCGATAGGCAAGCACACTGCGCATGCGGCGCTTCCGGCCAGGAGGAGTCGTTCACACCCTTGATCAAGTTACTCCAAACCGGCCGTTGGAGGCTACTGCGGCGGAGCTGGCAATCGGGTGGGCGAACTGCCTTCTGCGTCTTCCGAATCCGGGTATGCTGCGAATCGTTAGCCCGATTGAACGCTACGAAGCGTTTTACGAGCAGAGGGTTGTGCTGCTGGTAGTTTAAGTGGACACTCTCTGTGACATAGGAGGCCACGATGGATAGCAATGCATCGTCAATCACCAACGCTTCGACGATTGCAGGACGGGCGGCATGGTTCGCAATGGCCGCTATTGCAGCGGCATTCTTATGCCTCGTCGCGTTGCATGTCCTCAGTCCAGAATTTCATCCGTCCTGGCGCATGGTTAGTGAGTACGCGTTTGGCCATTACGGTTGGGTGCTGTCGCTCATGTTCTTGGCGTGGGGAGTCAGTACCTGGGCGCTGGCTGCTGCGATTTGGTCGCAGATTCAGACCAAGGCAGGCAAACTCGGGGCGTGGCTCCTGATCGTTGCTGGGCTGGGCGAAGCCATGGCCTCGGTGTTCGATATCACACACGACGTTGGGCACAGCGTGGCCGGCATTCTTGGAGTTCTTGGCTTTCCGATCGCCGCAATGCTTGTGAGCGCGAGCCTCGACCATACGCCGGCGTGGTCATCAATGAGCAAGAAGCTTCGGCATGGGTGCGCGCACCTGACTTGGATAAGCGTGGTGCTTCTGGTCGCGAGCCTAATTCTCATGACGGTCCAAGTTGCGCACGCGAACGGTGGCAGACTTCCTCAGCACGCCCCTGCGGCGTTGCCCGCCGGGGTCATTGGATTCGACGGCTGGGCGGACCGGCTCGTAATCCTTTCAAGTTTTCTTTGGGCAACCGTTGTCGCGCGACAAGCTATCAGAGTTCGGTGCCGAGGCGCAGGGGAACTTACATAGCGCGGATGAACGTCGCCACTACCGAGGGTCTTCACATGGGCGCAAGCGCAAAATTCACGAGTATTGACAGCTACATTGCATCGAAGCCTTCGGATGTGCGACACATTCTTGAAGAGATCCGGAGGGTCATAAAAGCTGAAGTTCCTGCAGCAGTTGAGACGATCAGCTATCAGCTTCCCGCATTCAAACTCGACAACATTTTTTTCTATTTCGCGGCGTTCAAAGAGCATATCGGCGTTTACCCTCCGGTGAAGGGTGACAGGAATATCCAGAAGATGCTGCTCCCCTTTCGCGGTGAGAAGGGCAACTTGAAGTTTCCTTTGGATCAGCCAATTCCGTACGATCTTATCGCCCGTGTTGCAAGGGCGTTGTCGAAAGAGCGCTCAGCGTAGTTCAGCGAGAACGCAACGGGTAAGGAATCGGCTAACACCGGGCAGCTGACAGTTCGCTGCAGCCGACCGCAAGCTCGCCGCGCGGGTCATCGGCGGCTGGGCTGGGGCATCGGTGACTAGCCTTCCTAATATAGGTAGTCCGTCCTGATCCCGGTGACAATGTCGCAGCTGCCAGGTATCTGGTAGTGAGGTCGGGACTTGCAACGGTGGCCTACGAATAAGCCTTCCTAGACACTCGATGTTTTCCGCTTTTGCTTCGAGGCCGCCGCTGCGCTTGAGCTCGATAACGAACACTCAGGGTACGCCGTCTGATCGGCTCTCTATATTGGCTTCGCAGAGCTTGGGCACGCACGTCTCGTTCGCTGTCTGAATTACTGCGAGGTACACATCATGAGCACACCAACAGGTTCAGCGTTCAGTGCCCACATCGGTCTGGACTGGGCCGATGCCAAGCATGACTTCTGCCTTCAACCGGGCGCTGCAGGTGAACGTGAGTTCGGCAGGTTTGCCCACAAGCCCGACCAGATCGATGCGTGGGCACGCGGTCTGAAGGAACGGTTTGGCGGCACGCTCGCCGTGGCACTGGAGTTGACCAAAGGTCCCATTGTCTACGCGCTTCAGAAGTACGACTTCATCGTCCTTTTCCCGGTCAACCCCAGCATGTTGGCCAAGTACCGCGAAGCCTTCAAACCCAGCCACGCCAAGGACGATCCCACCGATGCGGAGCTCGCGCTGGATCTGATGCTGCGCTATCCCC
>JBOIAY010000194.1:0-3206 GCA_050739255.1 Gammaproteobacteria bacterium | reverse complement strand
GCTTACCTCGATTAGTCGAACCGGCTAAGCTCAACTCGCCGAACCGCCGGATGCGGACCCGCATGTCCGGTGGTGTGGCAGGGGCGCGCGGGTAACCGCGCCCCCTATGCCGATTGGTGACACTTTGTCTCCTCGCCCCCGTCTCGGGGGAGAAGTTAGGGTGAGGGGTGTCATCCCGGCGAAAGCCGGAACCCAGTCTTGTGCGGCTTGGCCGCGACTATTCAAGAGAGCGGTTGCTGCCCAGCCGTGCCCGGAACGGCACATCGTTCGGCGCAGTGCGCCTCACCCGCTCCCGCAGCCCAGGTTACTTCTCTTTGGCGCAAAGAGAAGTAACCAAGAGAAACATTCAAGAGCGGCTCCAAGCGTGAGCATTCTTCTCGATTCTTCACGCCCTACAAGTTTGAGTATGCAATACTGTCGTGTTCTGAGACATCGTCCGTGGTGCAGTAAATCTCTCTTTAAGTCTGTTTATTAAGCATTGGTTTGAATTCCTCCACCAATGTCTGATAAATTTTCTCCCCCCCCACCAAAATATCCCCGTTGTCGGGAATGCCCAGGGTGCCGTCGAAGTGGCCGACCAAGCCGCCGCATTCCTGGATCATCAGCACGCCGGCAGCGATGTCCCAGGGTTTTAATCCCATTTCCCAGAAGCCGTCCATGCGGCCGGCAGCGACGTAAGCCAAATCCAGCGCGGCGGAGCCGGCGCGGCGCACGCCGGCAGCTTTGCGCGTCACGGCTTCAAACATTTTCAGATAGGTATCCAGGTTCTGGCTCTCCCGGTACGGGAAGCCGGTGCCGATGAGGGCACCTTCGAGAGTTTTCAGTGTGGTGACGCGCATGCGCTTGCCGTCCACCTGCGCGCCGCCGCCACGGCTGGCGGTGAACAATTCCTGGCGCATGGGATCGTACACCACCGCATGTTCGAGGCGACCGCGGTGTTTGAGCGCGATGGATACTGAGAAGACCGGAAAACCGTGCAGGAAGTTGGTGGTGCCGTCGAGCGGGTCAATGATCCACTGGAATTCTTCGTTGCCGCCTTGGGCGCCGCTTTCTTCGGCGAGGATGGCGTGATCCGGATGGGCTTTGCGTATGGTGTAGATGATCTCCTCTTCGGCAAGCCGATCCACCTGGCTTACAAAGTCGTTGTGCTCCTTGGCCTTGACGGTGAGGCGATCAATGCGGTCCACGTGACGGATGATGATGTCACCCCCGTGGCGCGCGGCGCTCACGGCGATATTTAACAATGGATGCATGACAACCTCTTCGCAGACAAAGACAAGGGGCGATTCCGGTTAAAGAGCGGGCCACAACTGCAAAGCAAGGTGCAGAAATGGCAGGGCGCGTAGAATAGCAGAAGCTCAACCACCCTCCAAAGACATGCCGCGTCAAATCCGCATCGTGCTGGTAGAAACCAGTCATCCCGGCAACATCGGCGCCGCCGCCCGTGCCATGAAGACCATGTGCCTGGATACGCTGGTGCTGGTGAATCCCGTGGAATTTCCCCATGCAGACGCCAGTGCGCGTGCGGCCGGTGCCACCGATGTACTGGAACGAGCACAGGTGGTTACCAGTCTTGATGAGGCATTGCGAGGTTGCGTGCTGGTCGCAGGCACCAGCGCACGGCAACGCAGTCTCGGTCCGCCGGAGGTCTCACCGCGCGACTGCTTGCAGAAACTGATGGCGGTGCCGCCGGATCAGGACGTGGCTGTGCTGTTCGGTCGCGAGCGCAGCGGTCTTACAAACGAAGAAACCGATCGCTGCCATTTTCTCATTCATATTCCCGTGAACACGGAATACGGTTCGCTTAACCTGGCTGCTGCTGTGCAGATAATGACCTACGAATGCATGCTGGCGCGAGGAATGACAGGCACCCTTCCGCAAAATGAATCACTGGCTGCGACGGCGGAAGAAATGGAAGGATTGTATTCTCATCTGGAATCGGCCGCGCTTGCCAGCGGATTTCTCGATCCCGGCAATCCCAGGCACCTGATGCGGCGGCTGCGGCATTTGCTCGGCCGCGCCCGGCCCGATCAGAGTGAAGTGAACATCCTGCGTGGGCTGCTCGGCGCACTGCAGAAGGGCAAGCCGCGGCGCGGCCAGAAAACGGACTGAACACTCCTCCTTTGCAAAAGGAGGGGCAGGGAGGATTTCAATATTTCCAAAATCCCCTCCCCCCTTCTCAAAGGGGGAAAGCCCACGCTTGGTATAATGGTGACCTGAACCCCATGCCACCTCTCATTCATGGCCATTTTTCTCGATCATAATGCCACCACGCCACTGGACCCGCGGGTGCTGGATACCATGCTGCCGCGGCTGCGCGGCGTACAGGGTAATCCGTCCAGCGCCCATCGCTACGGACGCGAAGCCCGCACGGCGTTGGACAAGGCGCGCGCGCAAGTAGCGGCGCTGGTGAATGCACAGCCTGCGCAAGTGGTGTTCACCGGCGGTGGTACGGAAGCCGACAACCTGGCGATCAGGGGTGTGTGCCACGGAACGCCCGATGGGCGTCTGCTGGTGAGTGCCATCGAACACGCGGCTGTGCTGGAAACGGCCGAGGCGATCGGGGCGCAGGGCTGGCAGCTTGAGAAAATTCCGGTGGATAGCCAAGGGCGCGTTGATCCGGGCACATTGGATAAAATAATCGATAAGGATGTGCGGCTGGTATCGGTGATGCTGGCGAATAATGAAACCGGCGTGGTCCAGGATGTGAAATCAGTTGCCGAACATGTTCACCAATATGGCGCACTCATGCACACCGACGCCATCCAGGCAGCGGGTAAAATATCCGTAAATTTCACGGCTTTGGGTGTTGATCTCATGACGCTGTCAGCCCACAAGCTCAACGGCCCGCGTGGAGTGGGCGCACTCATCGTAAACCGGCGTGTGGACCTCGTGCCGCTCGTCACCGGCGGAGGCCAGGAGCAGGGCTTACGAGGCGGCACGGAGAACCTCGCCGGTATCATTGGTTTCGGAACAGCTGCGGAGCTGGCGAGTAGTGAGCTGAATATACGTACTGCAAAACTGTGCAGCTTGCGCGATCAATTGGAGGCAGGTCTCAAGCGCATTCATGGAATCCAGGTTTTTGCGGAACAGGCACAACGCTTGCCCAATACCGTGCAAATCGGTGTCGCAGGTTTCGACGGTGAGATGATGGTGATGGAACTGGACAAACGCGGCATCGCCGTGTCCAGCGGTTCAGCCTGTCA
>JBOIAY010000193.1:0-2832 GCA_050739255.1 Gammaproteobacteria bacterium | reverse complement strand
GCAGTGTTCTGCACTGGTTCAACGAGCTGGCAATCCTCGGTCTGATATTCGCCATCGGCATCGCCAAGACTTTCGAATTCACCACGCGCCAGGCACTGTTACCGCGCCTGGTGCCGTCGCCGTTGCTGCCACGTGCCATGGCCGCCAATGCGTCCGCCGGCCGTCAAGCGCGAACCACGGACACTCAGGACGGTGTTCGCCGGCATCAACTTCATTCGCCACCGGCCGGTAGTGTTGGGCGCGATCTCTCTGGATTTGTTCGCGGTGCTGCTGGGCGGCGCCACGGCGTCGGCCACATCATGTTTGCAACCGTGGCCGGTTTCGGCTTCGCCACCATTGTATTCGCGATCTCCACATCGTTCATATTGTCGCCGGCGACGCTCTGTGCGCGCGGTGTCTTTGACATGGTGAGCATGGTGATCCGTGCGACGCTGGTGCAGCTTGAAACTCCCGACGAAATGCGCGGTCGTGTGAGCGCCGTCAACTCGATCTTCATCAACACTTCGAATCAGTTGGGCGAATTTGAGTCCAGCGTCACAGCCGCCTGGTTTGGCACTGTGCCGGCAGTATTGATCGGCGGTATCGGCACCTTGATCGTTGCGGTTCTATGGATACGGTGGTTCCAAGCGCTGTGGCACCGTGACCGGCTGGAATCCGATATCACCGCTTAAAGAAAGACCACACGTCCCTCGACGCGCGGTCTTGAAGTGTTTCCATGCTTATCAAGCAGAAATATTTCGATACCGCTAACGCGGTGGCCGCTTCTCGCCATTGTGGGGCTGTCTGGGATCCCGGGAAGGCGCCCGCTCTTGGGGACGCGGCACACTCATTGCGGGTTGTCGGACTTGCGGACGTTCAGCTGGCATTGGGCGAGGCTCCTCGACGCGATTGCCGTTCCCACGGTTACCCTGATTCGGAACCTCCACCGGCCGGAACTGATTGGCATAAGGATTCCGATTGTCCATTTCCGGTGGCCGCTCGTCACGATTCCCATTCTGAGAAACCGGCGGCATCGGACGCGGCTGCGCGACACGATTGCCGTTGGCGTAATTGCTCCGATTCGAACGCTCCGCCTGCTGGGACTCGTTCGCGTAGGAATTGACGTACTTGATTTGTGGTGTCCGTTCGACACGATCCGCATTCTGGAAGCTCGGCCGATCCTGCACCAGGTTGCGCGCCGCTGGGCGATACACATAGGCGTTCTGCTCGGGGTTCATGCGCACCACGTCAGAACCGCTGAACTTTCCCGGCTTTGCGGTGGCGGCGATCTCCGGCCGGCCCTGATTAACCGCAAACCGCTGCGCGGGATTGTTCATGGCCAAACGCCGCTGCTGCATTTGCACGACCGTGGGCATGACATGCGGTGCGCGCGCGAAGGCCAATTGCTCCGTGGTCGGCCGCATTCGGGTTCCGTCATCGCCGCCGTTGTAGCTGACACGGCTCGCCGCAGGATAGTTGTTGATCACCGTCTGGTTATAGGTGTTGTGGATATAGGTGATGTTCACGTTGCTGACGGCGCGGTTGTAATAGAACGCGCCACGGCGCCAGTATCCACCGAAGTAACCGATGCCCGCGTAACCGTAGCCGTAATTGATGCCGCCGTAGTAACCCACCGTGGGACCCCAATAGCCGGCATGCCACCAATAGTAGCCACCGTTCCAGGCCCAATAACCGGGAGTCCAGAACAGGCCCACGGCCGGCGCTAGCACCCAGGTGCCCGGCACCCAGTAATACCCATAGGGACCGTAAGACCAGTAGCCGGGCGTCCAGAGATAGCCGGCACCGGGACAGAAGGGCTGCGGATACCAGGGCAACGGCGGCGGTGCATAGCCGACGGAAACGCCAATACTCAGTTGCGCTGAGGCCATGATAGGCACGGCCAACATGGAACCGCCCAATGCCGCTGCCATCAGTAATGCTGTAATGATCCGTTTCATGACGCGCCCTCCTGTGAATAGTCTTGCAGTAAAGAACGCAAGGCCTGCACAGAAAGTTTACCCGTCGCGCGACGCCGCAACATTAAACCTGCGCAATGTTCCGCTTTTGTTACACTTTGTTACAAACCAGATCATGGCCCGCTTCAGAACATGTTCCGGATACGATGCTCGCACAAACCGATTCTCAAGTCGGGGTTTGTCTCCTGGATTTTGAATGGAACCAGGTCCCCAACCCGCCGCCGCCCAGCACTGAACCCGCGCCGATGCCGAAATCTGCTGCATCAAAGCCGTGCTTCAAAACCAGCAGATTCCAGAACTCCAGAAACAAGAAGGCTGCGCCAAACAGAATCCAGCCGCACTTCGCCGGATTCCAGTTACCGTTGGTCTTGCAAATGTCATCAATGAATTTCATGCTTAATCACAGGCTGCGGCCGTCGAAGTGATTGACCTTGAGTGCTGCGATGTCCATGCTTTCCAGGCAACGTACATTCACCGCCACTGTCTCGTTGCCATCTTTATCGGCACCCATGCCAAAGGGCGCGCAGCCGCAGGTTGGGCAAAAATAGTGCTTGATATGGTGCTTGTTGAAGGTGTAATACCGCATATCGGATTCCGGAGTTTTGAGCTTGAGCCTGGCGCGCGGTAAAAACCACAGCAGGTGCCCGCGACGCTGGCAGATCGAGCAATTACATGCCATCACCGGCCCCTGCTCGGCTTCTACTTCGTAGCTGATTTTTCCGCAATGGCAACTGCCTTGATACTTCATGGCTTTATCTCCTGAATCGGCATAGGGGGAGCGGTTACCCGCGCGCCCCTGCCACACAACCGGACATGCGGGTCCGCATCCGGCGGTTCGGCGAGTTGAGCTTAGCCGGTTCGACTAATCGAGGTAAGC
>JBOIAY010000192.1:0-2680 GCA_050739255.1 Gammaproteobacteria bacterium | reverse complement strand
TCTTCGCTTTCATAATCATTCGAGTCCCGTTGCTTCACCTTGTGTGGAGGGGGTCAATGAGAAATCTGTCTTCAGCTATCCTGCTCTTGGCGGCAGCTCCTGCCCTCTTTGCGGCATCCGTGAGCGGCTTTCAACAGATGCCTGCCACGCTCAAAACCGCCACGGGTACGCTGCACGGCACGCTTGAACTTCCGGTAGGCAATGGACCATTTCCAGTGGCGCTCATCATTGCCGGATCGGGACCCACGGACCGGAATGGAAATGATGCGCAATTGGGTTTGAATACCGATTGCTACAAACTGCTGGCCGAAGCCCTGGCGCAAAACGGCATCGTTTCACTGCGCTATGACAAACGAGGCGCCGGAGAAGACATACTGCTGGGGCTGGACGAAACCAAGCTGCGGTTTGAAACCTTCATCGGGAATGCGGTTGCCTGGGGAAAGCAGCTTCGCGCTGATAAACGCTTCTCCGCCCTGACCATCATCGGCCATAGCGAAGGTTCCCTGATCGGCATGTTGGCCGCACGTGAAATCCCGGCAGATGGCTACGTTTCCATTGCTGGTGCCGGGGAGTCTGCACAAAAGCTGATCCTGAAACAGCTCAAACCCCAACTTCCGCTGGGTCTCTATAAGGAATCTGAAGCCATCGTCTCCAGCCTTGAACACGGTAAAACGGTCGCCGCAATTCCAGTCTCACTTGCAACGCTATTTCGCCCCAGCGTTCAGCCTTATCTGATTTCCTGGTTCCGCTACGATCCGGCAAAAGTAATCACCACTCTCAAGATGCCGGCTCTAATCATTCAGGGTGAACGCGACCTTCAGGTAAGCGTGACCGACGCGCAGGCATTGGCAAAAGCGGACCCAGCAGCCAAACTGGTTTTGATACCCACCATGAATCATGTGCTCAAGGACGTGGGTGGTTCCAAGCAAGATAATCTTGCTGCCTACAATAATCCCAAGTTTCCAATAGACCATACCCTTGCTACATCAATCACCGCCTTCATTCAGGATTTACACACACAGCAAGGAGATGCTCATGCGTATCAATAAAATAGATCTAACATTCTTGTTGCTCATATCTACGTTTGCGGGTTCCGTTACAGTACTTGCTGCTGGGAGTACATCTGTTACAGGCACAGACGTGACCAAGGCGGAAGCCTTCGTTCACATGCTTGCCAAAGGTGACTACACAACCGCAGAGGCCGAATTCACTGACCAGATGAAGCAGGGTTTACCCGCCGACAAACTGAAGACGGTATGGGTACAACTCCTCACACAGGTTGGCGTCTACACAGGGACCGGTGAGACAGAAACTGCCACGATTCGCGGCGATACAGTCGTACTTGTGAAAACCAAATTCAAGGAAGTAGCGCTTTGGGCGCAAATCGCTTTTGACAAATCCGGCAAGATTGCCGGCTTGTATTTCCGGCCCACAAGTTGAATTTAGTCTTTATTGCAATACAGACAACTGTAGTTTATTCAGCTTCCGCCGTATGAACGGCCGTTGGGACGGCATCCGGCGCTTCAATGGCGATAGCGAATTCACCGTCCTTCACGCTTACTCGCACATGCCCGCCACCGGTGAGTTTGCCAAACAGCAATTCTTCCGCCAGCGGCTTTTTGAGGGCTTCCTGGATGACGCGCGCCATGGGGCGCGCGCCCATCTTGGCGTCATAGCCGCGGGTGGCGATTAACTTCCGCGCAGCTTCGTCCACTTCCAGCGTCACGTCCTTCTGCTCCAGTTGGTGCTCCAGTTCGATGACGAACTTGTCCACCACCTTGGCGACGGTGCGCGAATCCAGGCTGTTGAAGTGGATGATGGCGTCCAGCCGGTTGCGGAATTCTGGGCTGAATTGGCGGCGAATGGCCTCCATGCCGTCGGGCGTGTCGTCCGACTGGGTGAAACCGATGGACGGGCGCGCCATGTCCTGGGCACCGGCGTTCGTGGTCATGACGATGATGACATGGCGGAAATCCGCCTTGCGGCCGTTGTTGTCCGTCAGGGTGCCGTGATCCATGACCTGCAACAACAGGTTGAAGACTTCCATGTGGGCCTTTTCGATTTCATCCAGCAGTAAAACGCAATGGGGGTGTTTCAGAATAGCGTCTGTCAGCAGACCGCCCTGATCGAAGCCCACATAACCCGGCGGTGCGCCGATGAGACGCGACACGGTATGGCGCTCCATGTATTCGGACATATCGAAACGTACAAACTCGATGCCCAGAATCAAGGCGAGCTGCTTGGTGACTTCGGTCTTGCCGACGCCTGTGGGGCCGGCGAACAGGAACGAACCGATGGGCCGGGTTTCGGTGCCAAGTCCTGAGCGGGACATCTTGATGGCGGCTGCGAGCGAGCCGATGGCTTTGTCCTGGCCGTAGATCACCAGTTTCAGATCCCGTTCCAGGTTGCGCAGACTTTCCTTGTCGGATGCTGACACGCTTTTCGCGGGAATACGCGCCATCTTGGCGACGATCTCCTCGATGTCCTGGACACTGATGGTCTTGCGGCGCTTGCCGGGCGGGCGCAGGCGCATATTGGCGCCGGCTTCGTCGATTACATCGATAGCCTTGTCTGGCAGATGTCGGTCGTTGATGTAACGCGAGGCCAGATCCGCAGCCATGTCCAGCACCTTGTTGGGATATTTGACTGCGTGGTGCTCCTCGAACTTGTGGCGCAAGCC